>JBEIQF010000144.1:0-7858 GCA_040376635.1 Halobacteriovoraceae bacterium | reverse complement strand
TCACGTCTGACGATCAAAGGTCCTGCTGCTGGACTCATTGTTATCGTTATCGGTGCTGTCACTGAATTGGGTATGGGCGATCCAGTGATGGGTTACAAACGTACTCTCGCAGTAGGAGTTATTGCAGCGATTGTGCAAATTATTTTCGGATTTTCAAAAGCTGGAATCGTCGGTGAGATTATTCCTAAGAGTGTTGTTCACGGAATGCTTTCTGCGATCGGTGTGATCATCATCGCAAAACAGTGCCACCTACTTCTCGGAGTTGTGCCAACAGCAAAATCTCCTCTCGGACTTCTAGGCGAATTTCCTACTCATATTCTTGGATTAAATCCTGAAGTTACGATCATCGCTACACTCACTCTCCTTCTTCTTATCTTCTGGCCAAAACTCGCACCTAAGATGTCAAAGATGATTCCTGCTGCGATCCTGGCGCTTGCTGCTTCAATGATCCTTGGAAAGATTTTTGAATTCGATCATGCTCACGATTATCAATTCCTAAGCTTCAACTACCATGTTGATCCATCATTTCTGATCAATCTTCCGAATTCATTTTTCGGATCATTTGCCTTCCCTGATTTCGGTGTCATCACTTCGTTTACTTCAATCAAGTATATTGTGATGCTCTCTCTTGTTGGTTCAATCGAATCACTTCTCACAGTCAATGCAGTCGATTCAATGGATCCTGAGAAAAAGAACTCAGACCTCAATAAAGACCTCATCGCAACAGGTGCAGGTAACCTCATCGCTTCACTTGTTGGTGGATTGCCGATGATCTCTGAGATTGTTCGTTCACGAGCGAACATTGATAACGGAGCGAAGACATCTCAATCAAACTTCTTCCACGGTTGTTTGCTCTTAGTTTCAGTAGCTCTCTTCCCTGGCATCCTTCACATGATTCCTGCAACGACATTGGCAGCAATGCTTGTGTTCACTGGTTTCAGACTCGCTTCTCCACACGAATTCTCTCATACGTATAAAATCGGAATGGATCAGTTCGCTCCCTTCATGATTACTTTTGTCGTGACTCTCGCGATCGATCTTTTAGTGGGTGTGATTGCCGGTGTGTTCGCTCAACTAGTGATCAATCTTTATCACGGTCTTAGTTTCAGAGACATGTTCAGCATCAAGCATGAAGCAACGAAAGGAACTGGCGAAATGAAAATCAAAGTTTTCAGCCCCGTTGGTTTCACAAACAGCTATCACTTAAAGAAAACTCTCGAACAGAACATCCCGGACAATTCGAAGATCATCGTGGACTTCTCAGAGTCACAAATGGTCGAGCATTCCTGCTTCCAGGTCATCGAAACCCTCTCTAAAAACCATGACAAAGTGCTTATCGAAGTGATTGGCCTCCATGGCCACTACTCTGCTTCAGGACACCATCACTCGACTAAGATCCGCAAAAAAACTGCCTAAGAACGTAAAAAGGAGCACTTATACTTAAGTGCTCCTTTAGCGTCATATTCCCGAATCTAACATCCACTAACATCAATCAAACGTAGTTGAAACGTCACCACCAATTTGGTTTCATTTCGCCCAATAGAAATTTAGCTCCTTGAATTTACTATGTTAAAAGGGCCAAAAAGGCTCCGAAGTTTTAGGCACGGTACTTGCTTATAGTGGAACCGAGAGGGCCTAGGACGGGGCCAAAACTAACATCAGTTTTTATTCAAGGATGATGGTGAACCTTATGACAAACTTAATTGACTGGAACAACTTCAACTCAAGCCTTCTGATCGAAGTCACAAGACCAACAGGTGTTTTCACATGTACTGGTGTTGCCATCAATAAAGACACTATCCTCACAGCAGCTCACTGCCTTGAAGGTGAAATTTTAAAGATCAGAGTTTCAACTGAATCTTCTTACGACAAGAATGGAAAATTTCTCGAAGTAGAATCATTTGATCTTCACCCTGATTACAACTCGAAGAAATCAAATTACCGCTCAGACATTGCGAAGATCAAGCTCGCAGCTGAGCTTCCGAAAGAAACGATGATCTACCCGATCATCAAGAAAGAAGGCGAGCTAAACGGCAAAATCCTTCGTCTTGGTTTTGGTGCTCGCGGTTCAAACAACATCCGCACACTTGTAACGCCAGAGCTTAAGAACGTGCGTAATCATGAAAAAACTCTTGAATTAAACGATATGTATTCATACTCGGGTGACTCAGGCGGTCCAATCTTCTTGCAGAACAATGGCCAAATGTACCTAATTGCTATCCATTCAACACTTTCGTTCGGTCCTGAGGGAAAACACTCGTTTAATCCACTCCTCTCGTCTCACCGCGAGTGGATTGCTAGCTAAACTAGCGTACACTGTCAGCAATGAAACTATTCCTTATGCTGATGGTGATCACAATGACAATTTCCGGATTTTCTAAAGTTGAGGATTTTGAGCGTTTTAACTCAAGTCTCTTGATCGAAGTCACGCGTCCAAATGGAGTTTTCACTTGTACCGGTGTCGCGATTTCAAAAGAAGTGATCGTGACCGCTGCTCACTGCCTCGATGGTATCGTGAAGGGCGTGAGAATATTCACACAAGCTTCTTACGATCCTAAGCAGACTTCTCTCGCGATTAAAGATTTCACTATTCATCCCAACTATAATCCCAAGAACTCACGCTATAAATCAGATCTCGCGAAGATTGTGATGAAAGAGCCGCTTCCCGCATTCATCAAACTGTACCCAATCTATGAGGGTAAGGTTGTCAGTGGACAGCTTTATCGTTTTGGATTTGGTGGAAGAGATAAGAAAAATATCAGAACAGTGATCACGCCAACTTTTCGCAGGATCAATTTTGAAGAAGAAGTGATCGAACTTAACGATCAATTTTCAAAATCGGGAGATTCAGGAGGACCGATCTTTATGCAGAATGGGAACGATGTTTCAATTCTCGCTGTCCACTCTACCTATTCTCACGGTCCTCAGGGAAACTTTTCACTCAATCCACTACTAGCAGCTTACCTGCCGTGGATCTACGCTAATTAGAAATCGTAACGATAAGCTGAATCAAGATGAGAACCAGGCTCAAGTGTAATGAGCTGCTTCAGTATTCCTGTATTCAGATCATAAACCCATCCATGGATGTAAGGCTTTTGTCTGTCTTGCCACGCTTTTTGAATGATAGATGTGTGAGAGAGGTTTTTCACCTGCTCAATAACATTGAGTTCAACTAGCTTGTTCGTTTTATCAGTTTCATTCTTAATGCTATCGACTTCAACTTTATGAGTGAAATAAGTGTCTTCAATGTTCCTGATCCAGTTATCAATCAGGCCCAGACTTTTGTGTGAAAGAGCAGCTTTTACACCACCGCAATTATAATGACCGCAAACAACCACGTGAGGAACCTTGAGGTATTCAACTGAGTACTGAAGAACACTCAGGAAATTCATGTCAGAGTGAACAACGAGATTTGCGATGTTACGGTGAACGAAGATCTCGCCTGGATCAGTATTTGTGATTTCCGCAGGGTGAACACGTGAATCTGAGCAACCAATCCAGAGGTATTCCGGATTCTGATCCTTCGCCATTTTTTTGAAGAACTCAGGATCAGCATCAACTTTACTTTGTGCCCATGCTTTATTTTCTAAAATCAGTCTTTTGATTTGTTCCATATTTACTCTCTGAAAAGTGGTGATAGTGCGAGTGATGACTTTTTGAGCTCAACGTTGATCTCATTTACGTTTGCACGCTTCATAAAATCTTCGATCAAGTCGGAAATATCTTCATCCACAAACACATTTTTTGAACCATCGATCACAACACTTGCTTTCGCTGGAATCTGCTCAAACATTCCGAGAAGAGCTGACTTCTGAAGAAATGATACGTCTTTATAAAAACGAATCAGGAACCTGTTGTCCTCATTCACCATCACGATAGACTGATGAACGCTAGATTTGATCACGAAGATAAATCCAACCACCATTCCGATCATGATCCCCACAAGAAGGTCAGTGAAAAGAATCGCAACAATCGTCACCATGAAAGGAGCGAATTGATTCCATCCTTTCGAATACATCTTTTTAATAAGTTCTGGTTTCGTCAGTTTGTAACCTACGAGTAGGAGAACTGCAGCCAGACACGAAAGTGGAATAAGGTTAAGAACGTGAGGAATTGTCACCACACAAGAAATGAGCCAAACACCGTGAAGAACGGCCGACAATTTTGTCTTTGCCCCTGCTGAAGCGTTAGCTGAAGTTCTTACGATAACCGCAGTTAGTGGAAGACCACCTACAAGACCAGAAAGAGAGTTACCTACACCTTGAGCAAGAAGCTCACGGTTTTTGTTTGTTACTCTTCCTTGCTCATCGATTTTATCAGCAGCTTCAATGGAAAGAAGACTTTCAATCGAACCAACAATGGCAATGATGAAGGCCGTAGTATAGACTTTCGGATTACTCAAGTTTGCCCAGTTAGGCATCATGAAGTTACCGAGGAAATCTTTTGCTCCACCATTAAAAGGAAGTTGCACGAGGTGAGAAGATTCAATCGTCATTCCAGGAGCATATTTTTTGAATAGTTCATTTAGAACGACTGAGAAGATTACTGCAATTAAGGCACCTGGAATAAGTGTGAAAACTCTTCTTCCACCCTTCGCACCTTTTTCCCAACCAAGCATAATAAGAAGCGAGATGATTGCGACAACGATGGCACCCATGTGAGTGGCCTCAATCGCAAGCATGATATCTCCGAACGTATTACTTCCGTTCGTCGCGAAACTCTCATCACCCATAAAGTCAGCATCATAACCGACAGCATGAGGAAGTTGTTTAAGGATAAGGATTAATCCGATCGCTGCGAGCATTCCTTTAATAACAGATGTAGGAAAATAATTTCCAATTGATCCACCGTTAATAAAGCTGAAAATAATCTGGATGAGCCCTGAGAAGAAAACACTCAATGTGAAGATATCGAAGGCACCAAGATCCGCGATAGCTGTTGCAACGATGACTGTAAGACCAGCTGCTGGTCCTGAAACGCTGATGTGAGAGCCGCTGAATGATCCTACGATAATCCCGCCAATGATGCCGGCGAGAAGGCCTGAAGTGAGAGGAGCGTTAGACGCTAGAGCGATACCGAGACACAGTGGTAGTGCTACAAGGAACACTACCAGAGAAGACTTAAAGTCATACTTCCAGTGAGTCAAATTCATGAATTATCCAAGGATTAAAAATTTTTAATTTGCTTATAATATTCACAATTTATACACTCGTCAACATATGGATAAAATCATCTGCCTTGGCAAAAATTACGCTGATCATGTCGTTGAAATGAAAGAGAAAGCTCCGGAGAGGCCGGTCCTCTTTATTAAACCTCCGAGTGTTTTAGTTGAGCCAAAAGATAATGCTGTTGTTGTCCTTCCCTGGTCTCGCGGGGAAATCCATTTCGAGTGCGAAATCGTTTTCAAACTCTACAAAAAAAACATCATCGGTCTCGGCCTTGGTCTAGATCTCACTCTCCGCGATCTTCAGAAAAAACTGAAAGAGAACGGACACCCGTGGGAAATTTCAAAAACATTTAAGAACTCTGCGATCATCACTCCGCTTAAGGCCCTTCGTGATTTTCCAAAAGACTGGCAGGATCTTCCGTTCACTTTAAAGATCAACGGTGAAGTCCGCCAATCAGCAAAACTCAACGATGCTATTTTAAAAGCTGATCAAATCATCCATTACATCGATGAATTCTTCCCTATTAATGATTCTGATCTGATCTTTACTGGAACGCCTAAGGGTGTTGGCCCACTGAAGCCAGGTGACTTTATTGAAATGTCATTTGGACCGATCGAACATTCATTCCGCCTGGCGGAACATGGATAAGCGTCTTCTCTCGCATGACATTCTGAACATGCTTGAGCGCCTGAGGATCATGCATGACCTTGCGAAAGATCAGAATTTTTCTGTGATCAGTAAGGATGAACTGAAAGGTGATCTGGATGAGACACTCAAGCAGCTTGAAGAAAATTTCAAAAAACTGATTCAGTAAACGTCGATGAATTCTTTCGGAACCTGAAAATGAAAATGAGGCGTATCAATCTTGAACGTCTGACCATCCTCAGTCACCATATTAAAGTATCCCCACATCTCCCCATTCATTGTAGGAAGAGGACAGAAACTCTGGTACTCGAATGAATCACCCGGTTTAAAAAACGGAGTCGCACCAATCACTCCCGGACCCTCAACATACTTCATCACACCTTTCCCATCCTTGATATGCCACTTACGTGAAACAAGTTGGGCAGCGACTGTGCCGGTGTTAGTAATGTTGATTGTGTAACGGAAGAGATATTGAAATTGAAGAGGGTTCGATTGATCAAAATCAAAGTCAGTTTTAACTTCGATTTTAAAATGATTAGAAACTGAAACAAATGGATAAGTCATAATTATTTTGCCGGGATAAAATCAAGTGAAACGGAATTGATACACCAGCGCTGACCAGTTGGCGCCGGACCGTCGGGAAATACATGACCCAAGTGAGAACCGCAGTTGGAACAAAGTGCTTCCACTCTTCGCATGTTATACGAAAAATCTTCTTTGAGTGTGACATTTTTGCTGTTGATAACATCTGTAAAACTTGGCCATCCGGATCCCGAATCAAACTTGGTGTCTGATTTAAAGAGTTCCTGCTTACAGGCCACACAAATATATGTGCCTTTTTCATAATGTTTATTAAACTTCCCGGAAAAAGGACTTTCCGTTCCGCCTAGTCGACAGACATTATATTGTTCAGGCGAGAGCTTATTTTTCCATTCATCGTTACTCATAACGGGATTATACTAAATCAATGTCAACATTAGAAGTATACGCTTTGGCGATCGGCGCTAATCTTTCCTACTCAACCGCAAGTATGGTCTTTTCCGTTTATGCCAAACGTTTTTCGTCTATGTGGATCAATCAGGTTAAGGTCCTGACCGCTTTTATTGCCTTTCTTATTGCCATGTTCTTCGCCGAAAAGTTCGTTAGCCTGCAGCCGGCCACGATCGGTTATCTGGTCTTGTCTGGTTTTGCCGGCCTATGTCTCGGTGACGTGTTCCTGTTTAGAGCGTTCACAACTCTAGGTCCGGCGCGCTCTCTTGTCCTGTACAGTTTCCAGCCATTGATGCTGGGTCTCTACGGATACTTTTTCCTCCAACAAATCTTCACCGTGAATCAGACAATTGCTGTTATCTGCATGGTCATTTGTATTTTCATCTTCATGCTCGAAAGAAACAAAACGACTGGCTCATGGGACATGAAAAGTTTCATTTGGGCATTTCTTGGCATTTCTCTCGACGCCATCGGTGTCATGCTCACTCGTGAAGCTTACGAATCAAATGTTGAACTTCAGACGTTTCAGGTGAATGTGATGAGATGTATCGGGGCCCTCTGCGGATTTCTGCTGATTAGTCCAAAGAGTTACATCACAGTCGCTCAAGATCTTGTGAAGCTTCGTAAAAGAGAAATTTCTCTCGTGCTTGGAGCTGCCATTTGCGGATGTTTTCTTTCTCTCACGATGTATCTTGCCGCTTTGAAATACGCTCACGTTGGGACACTTACTGCGATCGCGATTACAGGTCCAGTCTGGGTATCGCTCTTAGAATGCCTCTACCATAAAAGACTTCCGAACATCTACCTCGTGATGGCCTTCTGCTTTTTCCTGACGGGTTTTTACCTGATGGTTATTGCTTAGATGCTTTGAGTTTTGATCCTGGTTTTGAATCAGCATCAATTACTTCCATGCACTTCATGTCTTCTTTCTTGAAGCCATTGATGACGAGGCGGAAGCCCTGGAACGGTTTGAATTTCGCCTGATAAAGGTTCACAAACTGCTTTTCATCCAGAAGATCATTCGAAGATGTTTTAAACGCCTGCTCTTCATAGAG
>JBEIQF010000234.1:0-5690 GCA_040376635.1 Halobacteriovoraceae bacterium | reverse complement strand
TTAGTTCTGCAATCCTTCACCATTCTTCACATAAAATTCACAATACTCTGAGTAGTAGCACTGAGTACCGTAAACTTCAGATGTATTCGCACATGAGTAAGACGTGTTGTACGAGTTACACTCGTGAGTCGCGTGGAACCAGATAAGGTAGCCAATCGCAAGGACTGCAACACCGATGATGATGGGAGTAACAACGTCGCCATTCCAGCTAGCACCTTGAGTGTACATTTCTTTTGAGCTCTCTTTTAGAACTTCAGCAAGCTGAGATTCATTCACTTTACCCATAAGGCTAAGTTTGAGTTTGATAGCTTCAAGAGCTTTCTTGTTGGCAACTTTCTTCTCGAGAACAGAGATGATCTGCTCCTGAGTAAGCTGCTGGTTTGCCATCATGTGTTCCATTTCATCAAAAAACTTCTGAGAAACTTTTTCGTAAACGTCTTGATTCTTCTGATCCCACTCTACTGTGAGAGAGTATTGAAGATTATCAAGGCTCTTTTCGAACTCAGAAACTGTTCCGCTTGCAGCGAGAACGTTCATCGTTAAACATAGTGAGAGAACGATAGACAAAATTTTCATAGATCCTCCAGAGTGTGTTGCAACCGTTGTTACAAAAAATTTGCAATCTCTGGATAGTGAGTTTTTTTGATGTAATACTTTTTTGATTTCTGAGGTGTCACATTGTCACTGATCGGTGTCCTCGTGATACTGAATTACGCTTTGCGCGCCACGCCCAAATACGAAAGTCGCGTCCCTTTCGTTAACGTGAACTCCATTTTTCTTGAGATCACTCCCGTCTTCACCATTTGCCAGTCGATTGTAGAAAACTTTGGTCGTATACCGACCATACCCAGCACATCCATACCGACTGCACGACAATAATCCTTCAGCTCTTCTGGTTTAATAAAGAGATTAATCACGTGCATGTTCTTCGGAGTGTTTTTCACAAACCACTCAAGAAGTTTAATAATCACGATATGAGAAAGGAAATTTCGATTGAATGTGTGAAAGAAGAATAGACCTTTTGGTTTTAGGATACGGGAGAATTCTTTGATGACTTTTTGCGGATCATCGACATGCTCTAAAAAATCCATCGCCGTCACAACGTCAAATGATTCATCCGGGTAAGGAAGTTTATAAGCATCGGCCACTTCATATTTAACGGTCTTGGTTTTATCGTGGGCCCTCGCCACTTGAAGACTTTCTTCAGAAAGATCCACCCCAGTGACTTTGTAACCTTGACGGGTGAGCTCATTACTTAAAAATCCCCCACCACACCCAACATCAAGAATGGTCCCTTTATGGTCACAAAGAGTGCGAAGTTTATTTAAGATCCACGGGAACATCGCTTTGTTCTCTGCGCGGAGAAGAGCAATCGGATCATCATAAGCGCTGTACCACTTATCTCCGAGATCATCATAGAAGCTATTATTTACCTTAAGTGTTCTTTCCATCTGAGACTCCATCGCATAATTTGATAAACCAAAAACACTCCTACGCCCATTGTCTGATAAATGGGGAATTCATTTGTCGGATGGTACTTCCAAAGGATAGCAGTACAGACAAAGATCATCGGATGCAGAATAAAAAGCATCGAATGTATCCAGCTCTCGGTTTCATTACATTCACTGGTATGAATAAATTCGTCTTTTGTTATAAAGAGACATGAGAAGACTGAAAGAATGATGAATATCGAGAGCAGATCGTCCGAGTAGTCCCTCGTTGCTGCAAGGGAAAGAGGAGCAAAGACTGTGATGGTATCGAGAGGATGTCCAAGCCTTTCCCACGCTCCTAAGCCGCGTTTTATGTGAAGATGCTCATCATACCCCATCAGAATTCCCTGAATGATGAAAGGTAGATAAAGCAGTTCTGTCATGTGACCTCGAACAATGAGCCGAAGATGGTTAATCCAGGACCGAATGCGAGACTCAGGATTTTTGTTCCACTCACAGGTTGAGACTTCAGAATCTCATTCCATACGTGAGGCAAGGTGGCCGATGACATGTTCCCTCGCTCATAAAGAACTTTCTTACTTAACGTCACCTGATCATCACGAAGCCCTAACCTTTTCTGAACAGCTTCAATAATTTTCGGCCCACCCGGATGGATGGCAAAGATGCCATTTTCCATCAGGTCACTTCCCTTGATCGCCGCTTTTGAACATAGCTCATCAATAAATCCCGGAAGGGCATCCCGGATTTTAAGAGGCACTTCTCGTGAAAGAGTCATGCTCATTCCATGTGAGGAAGGTGTCCATGTCATGTCTGCCAGTGAATCAGGCACCATCTTTTCGTGGACACAAAGAATCTTCATTCCTTTCTTTTCATCACTGATCACATATTTTATATGCCCATCTGCAAAGAGTGACTGAACAACCATTTGCTCAGGCGTATGGACTTCGGGACGAAGATGCAGGCTGCACATTTCAGTGTGAACGATATCGATACTTTTTTCTTCACTGATAGCGAGACCAATTCCCATTCGTATGGCCGGAAGGGAGGCATAACATCCCATGTGATAGGCATGAGTGATTTCAGGTGAGTGATCATCGTGTCCGAAATAAGTCTGAACCGGACTCGGGGATAAATATCCTGTGCACGTGACGTGAATAACGTGGTCAGGATGATAATCGTGATAAAGTTCATCAAAGACACGTTTCGTTTTTTCTCCGAAGTATTGGTTTCTCTCCTCGATGGGAGCACCAATGGTCGAGTCACCTGTGAATTTGTAAATCCTGTGGTTTTCCCAGTCCTGGTCAACTTCCCCGCAATCGAAATACCTCTCAGAAATATACTTTTCACTGAGGGCAAATCGTTTCAGGTCATGCTCAATTTTTTCTGCATGACCTTCACCATTTAAGGCATCAACGATGAGGTGAGATTTGAGAATCCAATCTACAATATCGTTTTGTTTGAGATGGTGCTGAGGGAGCACTGACTGAAAGGAATGGATAAAGATTTCCTTATTCATCTTAATACGTTAGCACGTCTTCTCCGTGGGTTAACGACACAAACCGCTTTTTCGAGGCGTTGTTCAGGGTATATCTGAACCCCTTTAAATTTTTAAAATTATAAAGTCGATAGAAGCATTTAGATTCAAGGAGCGAATTGTGGACTGGAAAGAGTTTTTCAATTTAACTGTTGTCAGGGAAACGATCACGGGTTCTCACAAATATTTCAACGCAAATTTACAAATCCCTGACGAATTCAGCATGGATGAATTACTCATGCGTGAATTTGAATATCTTGAATTGAATGATCGAGAACGAAAACTTTTTAGTCTCAGTGTCCGAAAGATTTTTCTGAGACACAAATATTTCAAATCCAGAGAGTTTGAAAGAATCTCTGAAAATTTCATTGAGAGACTTTCTAAAGAAAAAGACCAACTCCTCACCTTCTCAACGAGCGGCGGAGGCATTTACCTGTTCATGGCCTTATTGAAATCCCCACCTGCCTTCCTGAAAGAAAAAAAACTCATTTGCTACACCTCTGAACTCCCTCTCGACATTATGAGAATCAGTGAGCAATCGAATGATGTTCACTTTATACTGCGCCCGCACTCAAAGAGCTACTTCATGAATTTCCCTACCCTCTGGCAGAAATCTAACTTGATTGATCTTTTTGAGGTCAATGAGGCATAATAGATGCATGCGCATCCTGACCATCATCCTTCTATTTATCAGCTTTGAGGCGTCTGCCCAGCGAAGTCTTAATCGTGATTCATTCATGATCAATGTACGTCCTGTGCTCAATGGTATTCTTGGTGACTTCTATCAGATGATCACTCAGTTTCCAGATTTCCCGCGTGAGATCATTCCTCTTGTTCAGGAACTCGATACGCTTACAGAAGATAAGGAAATTTTGCGCGAATCCTGCCCACGCGTTCTGGATTCAAAATGCAAAACAACTGTTGAAAGCATTCGTCAAAAACTTCAGAAAATTCGCGCGCTTTCTCTGGATGTGATGACCCAGCAGAAGATGTCGTCTTCTCTTTATCTCAACTCACTCTCTGGCATAAGACTCATCACTCAGTTTGATTCTGAACTTGAAGAGATTAAAGGCTATCTGGATAATGCCTCATTCCTGGCCACGGCCCAGATTCCCCAGAAGCGTGAAACGTATTTCATCCTGAAGCAACTTGATGAACTCAATACTCTACTCTCTCTGGCGATCATGGATTACATTCCCTATCACTACCGCGATGACTTCAGTCACTTCTTCTTTAATTTCGTTCAACCGATTCAAATGCAGATCTCGAAGAACAAGAACTACGAATTCCTGAACAGGAATGTGCAGAGTTTGAATTTTGCGATTAATCTTCTGAATATGACCCTGACGAAGAGAAAGAAAACACCTGAAGGGATGGGTGGATATCTCGCGACCATGCATAATCGGTGGAACTCCCTCCTCCGCTATTACTTCTAGACAAAAAAAAAGGGCCCCTTACGGAGCCCCAATCGTTTTAACTTAGTACTTAGTGCGAGTACGACCGCGAACGTCAGTCTTACGACGACGCTTGTCTGCGTTCTCTAGCTTTTCTTTCATCTTAACAGAAGGTTTCTTGTACTCTTGACGAGCGCGATATTCCTTCACGATTCCGTAAGCATCGCAAAGACGCTTAAACTTTTTAATCGCTTTTTCCGCAGGAAATCTGTCATCAATTGTAATTTGAATTGTAGACATGCTCATGACACCCCCTTCTGCATATCATTGGAAAGCCGAATCAGCTTTTTTTCAAGAGCAATAAAGTAACCTTTTGGCAGGATGTCGTCAATCTTAGACACTGTGCAAAAGGTGAATTATTTGATAGAAAAAACCATGCAAATGGATGCCTTTGATCTCGGATCAACTCACGACATGCCTCTGGCGGCGAAACTTCGCCCGAAAACGCTCGAAGATTTTTTCGGTCAGGCAAAAATTCGTCCGCAACTTGAGAAATTAGTCTCTCACCCGAGACACGTGATTTTCTGGGGTCCACCGGGAACAGGTAAAACGACCCTCGCCCATATCATTTCTTCAAAAATCGGCCGCGATCTCACGGTCTTCAGCGCTGTGACTTCCGGTATTCCCGAACTCAAACGCCTGATTGCGGAAATGCTCGATCGCAAAAGAGAATTCGGCAAAGAATCGATCCTCTTCATCGACGAAATTCATCGCTTTAATAAATCCCAGCAGGATGCCCTTCTTCCTTATCTCGAGAATGGCGACTTCCTCTTTATTGGCGCAACCACTGAGTATCCGCATACATCACTGAATAAAGCTCTTATCTCTCGCGTTTCGCTGATTGAATTGAAACAACTCCAGGTTGAAGATCTGACGAATATTCTCGAAAGAGGTGCCGATGATCTTAATCGACCAGAGCTCAAAGAATTCGTACAAGATCTCGCGAAACTTTCAAATGGCGATGCCCGATTTGCTCTCAATCAACTAGCGCGCCTTTCTGCTTTCAACAAAAACGAACTTGAGAACAAAGAGCATGTTTTAAAAGAGCTCTTTGAGCATGCACGCCAATACGATCGAAATGCTAATCGCCACTATGATGTCATTTCGGCATTCATTAAATCGATTCGTGGTTCTGATCCGGATGCGGCCCTGCTTTATCTTGCGATCATGCTGGATGGTGGAGAAGATCCGGAGTTTATCGCGAGACGCCTGATGATTCTTGCGAGCGAAGACGTAGGTCTAGCTAACTCT
>JBEIQF010000389.1:0-3024 GCA_040376635.1 Halobacteriovoraceae bacterium | reverse complement strand
GTTTTAAACGAAGTAGGACCTTCTTTGAGTACCTGAAGAGCGATTTCCACGTTTTGACGACGAAGTTTTTTTGCCTTGGGAGACATGTCCGGACAGAAGATTTTCGCTACTCCGTTCATATAGTAATAAGTGAAAGAGAACTCACCTTGTTTGAAGAGAGCATTCAACCATTTCTCATTTTTGATGTGAAATTCTGAAGTCACTTTTTTCAGGTAAGGATGAATGAATTCTTTTTTGCCAATAACGAGATATTTCGGTTTATCAAGGCGGTTTGTTACAACTCTCGCAACATCCATTCTCTCGAGAGCATCATCTCCGTCAACTCCACCTACTTCATTCAGCAGGATCGTTTCAAGTACATAAATTGCACGTGGAAGTTCAGGCTGATTCAACCAGTACTTATAAACTTCTGCCTGCTTGGTATAGACAAAATCTTTTAAACGGTTAGCAGCTTCATTGTGCTGAAGAATTAGCTGACGGTTTGGAGTCGAGTTCTTGTCACCAGCAATTGAAGGGACCTGATTTTCGGGAAGAGTCAGAGACTGATAAAAATCAAAAGTACGTTTTGTTCTTTCTTCCCACTCTGTCAGGCGTTCAATGATTCTTGCCTTCCCTTTTGAGAGCTCTGATTCAATTTTAGAAAGAACAAACTCAGCATCATAGCGAGCGTCTTCTTTTAAGTAGAAGTCGTGCTCAGCAAGTTCGAAGTGAAGAGTATCAATCGTTGTTCTGAGGTAGATGTCTGAACCAGTGCGGTCTTTATTATAGGCCCCATCTTCAAGCAGCTTACGATATAAGAAAGTGTAATTTGAGATTTTAACTGATTCAGCGTCTTCTTTCTCACGATAGCTGTCATGAACCTTGCGGTTTTTAAGATGATCAACCGGATAATTGTAACCGGATAAGAAGGAAACTTTTTTGATGAGGGTTTCGTAATTCTTTTTGAGTTCTTCCAGAAGCTTCAGAGACTCTTTTCGGGCCGCAGTTTTCTTCTCTTCGTCTGTACTCAACTCTGTTTTCTTCAAAGTAAGAAGACGATCAAGAATCTTTCGCATTGGGGCCGTGACTGACTCTTTAGGAATGCTGTTTTTGTTTACGTTTTCTTTCTGCTTACGGATCCACGAAAGTTTTGCTTCCATCTGTGGAAGGAGCGACTTAATAGATTCGACATCAACGTCATCATTCAGCTCCGGAATCCAGTAACCCTGACCACGGTATTGAAGAAGATATTCATCAAAAAGTTTTTCAGCTTTAGGGACACAGATTTTCTCGCGAAAATCATCAAATGACTTTGTGTAAGAAGAGACATGTTTCGACATCTCCCCTTCCCACTTCACAGAAGTGGCACAAGAGGTGAGCGAGAATAAGCAAAGGAATAAGTAAAATCCCTTAAGGCTTAAGTTCTTGAACAAACGATGACTCCCAAAGACCAAGACAAGTACGGTTACTTAATACAAGAAGAACAGAATCTTTCTCAGAAAACTCATCAATTTTTGCTCTGAGATCATTCAGGTTCGATACAACAGTTGAAGGTTTGCCTTTCTGCTCAATCTCTTTTGATAGTTGCTCAACATCAAGATCTTTACCACCTAAAGCTGTAGTCGCGAGACTTGCTTTTGCGATAATCACCTTGTCTGAATCAGCAAGTGAATCACGGAACTCATTCTGGAAAATATTGGAACGAGCAGTTGCAGAAATCGGCTCAAAGATCGTAACGATTTTTTTATTCTTAAAACGAGCGCGAATAGCATCGAGAGTAACTGTAATAGCGCGAGGATGGTGAGCAAAATCATCGATGACTACCATGTCTTTGTACTTACCACGAACTTCCTGACGACGTTTTACCATGCCTATTTCGAGTGCTGCTTTTTGAACGTCAGCAACACTGAAGCCTTCTGAAAGAAGGAAAATCACACAGCTCGCGATATTGAGAACGTTATGATTACCAACAACACTTGATTTAAACGGAACTTTCTCGCCTTTCCATTTCACAGAGAACTCAGAACCATTCTCAAATGTTTTCACATCGTGAGGGCCCATTTCTGAACCAGCACCATAAAGGTACCACTTCTGGTCTGCTTTCTTACCCTGATACTCTTTGTAGAGCTTCATTGCCGAAGGGTATTCCTGATTGAAGATAAGAGTCTTCATATTCGGATTTGGAAGAACGTCTCTGAATTCATCTTCGATTTTCTCTACTGAAGCAAAAATATCTGCGTGATCGAATTCAAGAGATGTGAGGATCATATTCTTAAGTTCGTAGAGACGGAACTTTGAGATCTTATGGAAATAAGCTGAGTCGTATTCATCGGACTCGATAACAAAATACTTATCACCAAGTTTCGCTGGCTCTCTACCTTCGATAATACCGCCAACAAGATAACCAGGATTCTGTCCAAGCTTCTCAAGAAGCTGAGTCATAAAATAAGTCGTCGTTGTTTTTCCGTGAGTCCCGGCAATACCAACAACATTCTTCTCTTTCAGAACGAGTGAACCAAGAGCAGAAGGAAATGATGTGAAAGGAACGCCGACTTTCTCAATCATCCGGGCAGCTTCAGCTTTTCCTGAAACAGAATTACCCACAACGATGAGATCATATTGTTTTAAAAATTCAGGAGTGACTTCTTCGAGTTTGAATAATGGAATGCCAGTCGTTTCAAGGAATGTACTCATCGGAGGATAGTAAGCGGAGTCAGCTCCGTGAACATCATAACCAGCTTGTTTAGCGAGAACAGCAGCGGGGCCCATTCCTGCACCACAGATGCGGTAGAAGAAAACTTTTTTAATTTGCGAACGACGCTTGATCAGGTCTTCCTGAGAGATAAGATTCGACAGATCCATTACCAATTCCTTTTTAGTTCTAAGCTCTTATTCTAGCAGAACGTAAAAAGGTATTGGAGACTTTTAAGGGAGAATATTATCCGACTGTCTTGCTTGGCAAAGCATCGTCAGGCGGGATGCGAGTTGGATGACCTCTTGTTGATACGGAGAGGCCAGCTGCCAGTCGAAAACTTCTGTTTCAGT
>JBEIQF010000328.1:0-3761 GCA_040376635.1 Halobacteriovoraceae bacterium | reverse complement strand
TTCTGTCGTCATCATCAAGGGAAGAACTTCAGATAAGATTGAAGGTGCTCTTGATCTTGGTAAGCCAGCATTCAAGATTGGTTACCGTAGAGTTGAAGTTGAAAATACAGAAAAACGTCTTACCGCAAAAGTGATTCCTGAAACCAAACAGATCGAACCAGGCAAAATGATGGAAGCTTCTATTGAAGTCAAAGATCATTCCGGCAAAGGCGTTCAGTCAGAACTTGCCATCGCAGTGATCGATGATGCCCTCTTATCACTCGCTGGACCTTATAAGAATAACTATGACGTTCTTGATACGTTTTATACTCTGGGTAGCCTTGGTGTAGAAAACTTCCAGACCCTGACACAGCTTATCGGTCGAAGAACATTTGGTAAGAAAGGTGCCAATGCCGGAGGCGGTGGTGGATTTGAGGTGCGATCGGATTTCAAGAACACTGCTTACTGGATGGCCCAGGTTGAAACTGATTCCAATGGTAAGCATAGTTTCAAATTTAAGGTTCCTGACAACCTGACCACATGGAAGATCATTGCAGTGGCGGTGGATAAAAAGCATCGTTTCGGTTTCGGAGAGGATGAATTCATTGCAAGCAAGGCCTTGATGATTGAGCCTGCACTTCCAAACTTCCTCGTAGAAGGGGATAAGTTCAATGCTAAAGTCGTTGTCACAAACCGTTCAGGCAAAGAGCAAAACCTTAAGGTGAATGCAACTTCCTCGACATTAAAAATCGATGAACCAAAACTTTCTCTCATTGTTCCACACGACGATAAAAAATCTGCCATGTTCTCTGCTACAACCGGCAAAGTCGGAACCGGAGACATCACGGTTACTGCAGAAGGAAATAAGGCGAGTGACGGATTCAAGACGACCTTCCCGATTTATTCAAACGCCATCAGGCACGTTCATGGTGCTCAGGGAGTTGTTGGTACGACGACAACGGAACTTCCTCTCGTACTAGCACCGGACGCAAGACCAGAAGGACTTTCGTTCACTCTACAGTATAGTACGACAGCTATTAATGGGCTCGATGAAGTCTTCCGTTATGTTCTTCAATACCCCTACGGTTGTTGGGAACAGAGACTCACAAAGGCGTACTTCTTAGTTCAGTATGAATCTTTCAAGGACATCATCTCTTACAGATTCAATGAGGACAAAGGTTCCATCAATGCTGCTGTTCAGGGACTTCTGGATCTCGCAGCTGACTATCAGACTCCAAGCGGAGGGATGAGATATTATCCTGGTGGAAATGAAGAGGCCGATGTTTATCTTTCAGTGTTCACAGGCTATGCCTTCAATACGATGAAAGAGATGGGTTACAAGATTGATCCTAAGGTCCACGGCAATCTTAAAACATACCTCAAAGGACTTCTCACATCTGATATTAACTGGAACTCATGGTACTACCGTGAAGCGAGAAGCTCGACGAAGGCCATGCTCCTGAACGTACTCCATGAAGGCGGTGAGAAAGTTTCCGGATCAACTGTATCAAAACTCTATTCTGAGCGTGATTCACTTGATCTCTTCGGACTGGCTTTCTTCACTGGATATATGAGTCAGGAAAAAGCTTACGAGAAAGAAGCAAAGACTCTTATTGATAAACTTGATTCTCTTCGAATCACCGAATCTGGAAGAACCAGTTACAAAGAGCCATACGCATTCAAGGATAGCCTCAATAAATACTGGAGCTACACTGATACAAGAAGTACGTGTGCCACACTTCTCAACGTGACAAGGTATTCTCAGAACAAAGAACAACTCTCAACTGTAGTCCGTTTCATCCTTCAGGAACTTGATGGTGGTAAGTGGTATAACACTCAGGAAAATATTTACTGTTTTGAAGCTCTCAGACGTTACGTGAATAAATTTGAGAACAAGAATCAAAAGGCCCTCCTTGAAGTGAAAGTAGGTGAAGTCAGTGTGAAAAAGACTCCGGAAGTTAAGAAAAACGTTTCAACAATTGTGCTTTATTCAAACGACATCAAGACTTCAACTAAAAATGTCGCCATCAGATCAGAGGAAGGAGAGTTGTATTACTCAGGAATCCTGAGATATGAGTCTCCATTCAAGGAACGTGAGAAAATCAATCAGGGCTTTGGTCTGACGAAAAAATTCTACAAACTTGAGAAGAACAACGAAAAAAACAACTGGTTACTTGTTAAAGACAATACTCTGAGACTTAAGCGTGGTGACGTGATGAAAGTTGTGATTGAGGTTGAGGCACCGGGAGACCGTTATCAGGTCATGCTGAATGACTCTCTGGCCGGATGTCTTGAGCCGATCAACACACAACTTGCGACAACTTCACTTGTTAACGAAGCAGAACTTGATAAAGAGAAGAAATACCCATGGGAGACTCCTTACTATAAAGGCGACTTTGAATATCTCGATCTTCGCCTGAATGCGGCCCAGTTCTACTCTCGTAAACTTGGCAAAGGCAAATATCAGGTAGAATACATGGTTCAGACAATTGCAACGGGTGAATTCACTATGCCTGAAGCAACAATTGAAGAGATGTATTACCCGGATGTACGTGGAACTGAGAAAGGAAGAAAACTCATTGTTACGGAATAAGATTTTCATTCCTTTATTTGTCGTTGCAGTTGGATTGATAGCTTTTTATCAATCCCTGCCAGGTCATCTTCAGGAAAATGGAACAGCTAAACAAAGGCTCATTATTAAGGACCGAAACGGCCTTGATATCCGTGCGTACACAGACGGGGAGACTTACGATTGGATCTCTCTGTCTGAGATTCAACCTGAACTCGTTCAGATGATCATTCTTGCTGAAGATCGGAATTTTTATTCTCATCGCGGAGTAGATGTCGTTTCATCTCTTCGTTCTGCCTACCAGAACCTGAAAGCATTCCGGGTAGTTTCCGGGGCGAGTACCATCACTCAGCAAGTTTACCGTCAGGGATTCAAAATCGATCGCGGTTTCCTTGGTAAGATGAAAACCATTCTGGGTGCGATCAAGCTTGAGCGGAATTACTCTAAAAATCAGATCTTAGAGACGTATCTCAATACTCTTCCATATGCTTATCAGCTCGTTGGAGTGAAGAGGGCCGGTGAAGTGTTTTTTGGTAGAGACTTTCATCTTTTGAGTTTGTCAGATATGGCGACTCTTGCGGTACTTCCGAGATCACCTGCAGGACTCAGGACAAGACCAGATCAACTTTTAAAGACCAGAAATCAATTGCTCATGAATTACCAGAAATTTGCTCAGGCAAACTCTTCTGAAATTGATTTTGCGATGAAGGTTCCTTTGGAATTTCTTCACGACACTTCTGGTTGGGATAATTATCATTATGCCCAGAGGCTCCGAGAGAATCCTGAATTCTACAAGCACATCGCTCGCTTTGGCCGCATTGATACAACACTTGATCTGTATCTTCAGAAAGAAGCACAGGCGATTCTTCGTTCTCATTTAAGGCATCTTCAGAAGTTCGATGTCCATCATGGAGCACTTGTGGTGCTTGAAAATCATACGGGTGATGTACTTGCTTATGTCGGATCTCATGACATTAAGGAGAAAGGCGGCCAGTACGATGCCTTAAAACTTCACCGCCAGCCAGGTTCGGCACTGAAGCCTTTAACGTACGCTTTGTCTCTCATGAAGGGAAAAAAACTTTCAGACGTTCTTCCGGATATTCCTTCCTATTATAAAACTGGATTGGGGCAGTTTCTTCCTCGAAACTATGATCAGAATTATTCTGGGCCGAGACTCATGCGTGAAGCACTCGCTAATTCTCTGAATCTTCCG
>JBEIQF010000459.1:0-2251 GCA_040376635.1 Halobacteriovoraceae bacterium | reverse complement strand
TCTGCCGTCAGGATTGCGGCCGTGGCAAATGCAACAGCTCAAGCTTTGAGTATTGGCTAAAAAAAGTTTTTAGGCCGCGGGCTTTTTATCTGTTATAATTCCTTTATGGATCAGATAAAAGGCCCGGATGGCTTTAATCAATTCTATGCTTCTATGTATGGTGAGCGCTGGCCTCGCCTTAAAGAAGCTTTGCTCGCTCCGAAAAAACACGTCGCTATTTTAAATCCATTCTCAAAATTCAAATTTCCCGATGAACCATTGCATGTGACAGGAGTTACTTTCGGTCATGATGTGAGAGAAAGTTTTCCGCAGCCTGAGAAAACGGATGAGGGCTATTACAATTATTATCTGATGGATGCCGCAAGCATTCTTCCGGTGGAAGCACTTGATTTGAAACCAGGTGAGAAAGTGGTGGATCTTTGCGCAGCTCCCGGTGGAAAAAGTTTTTTATGTGCCTTGAAGCTTCAGAATCAGGGATTGCTAGTCTCTAACGATCGTTCTGCCGCTCGCAGGGCGCGCATTCATCGCATCTTTGATGACTATCTTCCAAAAACTGAACAAAAGAATATTACTGTCACGGCCCACGATGCTTCGAAGTGGTCTCTCTATCAGAAAAGTATTTACGATAAAGTTTTGCTGGATGCTCCTTGTTCATCGGAAAGACATGTCCTCGAAGATTCAAAAGAATTATCTTTGTGGGCGCAGGGTAGAACGAAGGCGATTGCGATTTCTCAATTTGCAATGCTTGCATCAGCTCTGGATATCGTTAAAGTCGGCGGTACGATTGTTTATTCAACATGCGCTCTGTCTCAGCTTGAAAACGACGATATCATCCGAAAGTTGTATGCCAAAAGACCCGGTCGCTTTGAATTGATCAGAAAAGAATTTTCATTCGGAGAACCAACTGAATTTGGCTGGCAGGTTCTACCGGATACGACTGGTTGGGGACCTTTTTATCTTGCGGTTGTTAAGAGGACGAAATGATTCTTCTCGTTTTGCTTTTTTCTCTCAGTGCCTTCGCTGAAAAAATCATGAACATTGAATTGAAGAGACCGGACAATACGAAGATTGTCGCGAGACTTGTGATTCAGAATCCCGATATTCCTTTTCCGATTATTCTGCATCTTCAAGGGTCTGCTTGTGAAAGTGTGCATGCAGCTTATTATGATATTTCTCCGGCGCTGAAAAAAAAGAACTATGGTTATCTTCTTGTAGAGAAGCCTGGAACATTTAAAGGGATGAAGCCTGAGGATTGTTTCAAAGATTCATACCTCACTGGTAATGATATCTTCACACGTGCGAATGATGCTTTCCATGTCTTGAATTTCATCAAGAAAAACTCAAAGTGGAATGATGAGTATTTCTCCATTGGTAAGTCTGAAGGGACTGTGGTTGCAACACTTCTCGCCAAGAAAAAATATCCCCGAGCGATGGCGTTGCTTGCGGGTGCTCCTGGACTGACGATGGAAGATGAATTTAATGTTTTAATAGATAAGAACAAACGCCCTTGTGGTTTTACCTCCAAGACCGAGCTAAAGAGCAAGATCGAAACGATTTATCTCAGACCAGAATCGAAAGAAACGTGGTGTTCAAGTTCAACGAATCCTAATTCTTTTTATTGGTGGTCACGCATTTTGCGCCTGAATCTTATGGATGATCTCAAGACTTTTGATTTTCCGATTTGGGTCGCTCACGGTACGGAAGATGAATCAGTTCCTATTGAATCTTCCATCGAAGCTGAGAAATGGTTTCAGAAGAATGAAAAAACGAATTTCACGTTAAAGCGCTATGAAGGTCTCAATCACAAATGGCGTAATACCAAAGGTGAAAAGAAAATTGATGAGATGATGAGAGATCTCGATCAATGGCTTCTTCAGTTCTAGATACTCCAATCAATTTCAGGTAAGTTGTTCTGTTTCAGGTAAGCATTTGCCTGAGAGAATGGTTTTGATCCCATGAAACCGCGATAAACTGAAAGTGGTGAAGGGTGAACTGAACGCAGGATGAAATGTCTTTTCTCATCTACATGCAGAGCTTTCTTGTGCGCTGGCGATCCCCAAAGAATAAACACGAGATGCTCTTTTTCTGTGTTCAAAACTTCAATTACTTTATCCGTAAATTTTTCCCATCCTTTTTTATGATGGCTTCCGGCCTTGCCGTCTTCAACGGTGAGAACAGTGTTAAGAAGAAGGACACCTTGCTTTGCCCATGATTCAAGATTTCCGTGCTCTGGAATTTTGATATTCAGATC
>JBEIQF010000054.1:0-13344 GCA_040376635.1 Halobacteriovoraceae bacterium | reverse complement strand
GCCGAAGCTCTGACGTAGAAATAAGTAAAATTTTAAGGATTTGGTTGCGGGAGCAGGATTTGAACCTACGACCTTCGGGTTATGAGCCCGACGAGCTACCAGACTGCTCCATCCCGCGACTGAAAGAAAGAAACTCTTGGAAATTAAGGTAGTTATACAGGTCACTCACTACCTTGTAAAGATAAAACCCGCATTATTCTACTCCAGCATAAATAGCTAAATTTCCTAGAAAAAGACCCGATAAATACTGTGATTGCACCTTAAAAGGAAAAAAATATGCAAAGCCTGAGCAAGAAAGAAATGGAACTTATTCTTAAAATGGATACGGAAGGAATGTCTCCAACTCAAGTCCGTTTAGTGAAGTCGATTCATGCTCTCCTTGCGCACGTTCTTTCTTCTGAAGAAGAAGGTGAATACTTTGAAACAAGCTCTGAGCTTATGAAAAAGACAGCTGAGCTGATTAAGCATTCAAGCTTCGCAGTTACTCACAAAAATATGTCATATGGTGAACAGGCAGTGGAATTCGCAGTGGATACACTTAATGAATCACTTGATGAGAATAAGATTCAGAATCTAGATAACTAGGATTAGTGCTTAATCATATTGAAGAGAAACGGTATCACTTCAATCGTAATCAAGATCACAATAATCATTTCCATCGTCTGGTTTCGCGATTCATTCACTTCTGAGTGAAGAAGCTTCGAAACTTCAGCAAGATTTCCAAGTTTATCGTTAATTGATCTCTGCCAGTCATCGAAACGGAAACGTTTTGAAGAAGCACGGAAGATTGTAGCGAGATAAAAATCCCCTACTGTCTTGAATGAGTTCTCTACGTTTTCAACAATCTCTGAAATCTCGAGGTAAATCTGACTTGCTTCTTCAGCAAGACGGGAATATTTGTTTGAGAAAAGACCTTTCTTACGTCCAACAACTTCATTGTAGAGAGTGTTGAGCCGTTGATCGAGAAGATCATCGTAGTATCGCATTTCAAGAAGCTGGTTCAGGGCAAACTCAATAACCAGAGGAACGTCCATCGAACCACTCGGTTCAATCACCAGGGCTGAGTTCCAGTCCACAACAACGAGATCATCTTGTGAATATTGGAAAACATTCTCAAGCACACCCTTCTTCATGGAATCTGAAAGCATCTCTTTTGATTCAGCAAGAATAAGTGCAGGAATATCGAGCTTCTCATGCAAGTTTGATAATGGACCTGTCAGTCCTTCAAGTTCCTGGATGAAATAAGTGACGTAGTCTTCGTTCATCGTCCATTCAGTGACGACTGGAATAGCGGAACGAATATCGTTCTGGAATTCTTTTGCCTTCGCTCGTGCGAAGACTTCAATCTCTTCATCTTTTTCGATCCAGCTGGCCGTCTTCACGAGATCTAACCACGAAGTTCCTTCCGTAATAGGAAGTTGGAAACAAAGAGAAACGGTACCGAAGTGCCAGACTTTCGCAATGAGTTCTGCAGGGACTAATTTATCAACGAGTTTAATCTCGAAAGTTCCCAGCTGTACTGAAACAGGAGAACTCGAGATGATGAGGGACATGTTATGCTTACGATCGAGTTTAAATCGCTCCTTGAGTTTTTTATCCTCAAAGAGCGCTTCAACTTTATCCAGGTCAATTTCAGAACCGATGTCGAAGACTCGGTAGACTAAAATTTTCCCTTTTTTTACTTTAATTTCCATAACCTTTTGGCTTAGCAGACTTCTTCATCGATCTTTCATAAAGAGCTGCTCTTTCTTGAGCTTCAGCTTCAGCTTTTTTCATCGCGTCTTCTTCAGCTTGTCTGATTTTAAGATCTTTAATTGATGATACTGTCTCATAATAGCTTTCCTTACGGAAAGACTGGAAGCGTTTATCATCAGCAGGTCGTGCTGTTTTAGAAACAATCTTAGCAACCTTAGTTGTGTTGAGAGTTTTCTTAGCAGATACGAACTTACGAAGCTGAACTTTTTCACCGTGCTCGTTAAGGCCAAGGGCCTTTAAAAGCTCTTTTCTTGTTGTGAACATGTACTGTCCAACCGGAAGAGACTGGATGTTAAGACTTTCAATCGCCACACGACGAAGTTTATCAACAGTAAGATCTACAGCATCACAAATCTTACGGATCTCTCTGTTCTTACCTTCATTCAGGCGGAACTCAAGCCACGTTTTGTTAGGAAGCTGCTCGATAACACGAACTGATTTTGGCTTTAGAAGGCCATCTTCAGTCATAACTCCTCTCTTGATTTTTGCAAGAAGAGCTTCATTAACGTGACCAAATACTTTTACCTCGTAAACTTTCTCAACTTCATACTTAGGGTGCATGATCATGTTCGCAAGATCACCATCGTTCGTAAGGATCAAAAGACCTTCAGAAAGGTAATCAAGGCGACCAACAGGGAAAATTCTCTGTTTAACACCGTAGATAAGTTCCATCACTGTAGGACGGCCTTCAGGATCTGAAACAGTTGTGATGTAAGCACGAGGCTTGTTCATCACGATATAAACCTTATCAACAGCAGCTAGTTCAAGCGTGTTGCCATCAACCTGGATCGTGTCTGTGTGAGGATTAACTTTTGTACCGAGTTCAGTAACGATGTTACCGTTCACAGTTACGCGACCATCAAGAATGTAGCCTTCAGCTTTTCTTCTTGAAGTTACTCCGCAATCTGCGATGACTTTTTGTAAACGAATTGAAAGATCTTGAGACGACTTAGCAGTCATTTGATTCTCCTATCTGCCTCCCGGCAGTTAAATATGTTTAAAACAGAGAAAAGCGAAGGAAACCTATAAGGCTTTTATTCTTCGCTAGTCTCTATAGCTGGTACAGATACTTCGTTTAGGAACGCCAGGTCAAGATCAAAATCTTTACCCTTCAGAATAGCTTCGTCGATTGATAGGTCTAAGTTGTCAATATTGCTATCAACATCGAAGTCCATCTCATCTTCTTCGAGTTTTTCCCCTGTAAGCTGCTCAAATGCAAAGTCGAGAGCTTTAGACAGTTCTTCAGCTTCATTTTGAAGATTTTCATGCTCTTCTGCTTCCACTTCTGCGATGTCAGCTGCACGAAGAGCTTCGAACTCTTCATCTACTTCTGGAGCATTATGGATCACGCCTTCGATTGAAAGATCAACAACCTTAGCTTCAACTACGTTCATAATTGTATTTGATTCCGCAGCAGCTTTCGTCTGGCGAAGAGACTCTTCACGGTTCACGAAATCTTCAAGGATGTCGAATGCTGATTTACGAACAGAAGTTGCGCCATCAATTTTCTTCTTCTCTTCAGTTTTAAGAAGTGAAGTGAAGTTAGTGTCTGCAGCGATCATGTTGATGTCATTTGAAAGCTTTTCGAGCTCGTCAGTTTCATCAGCGCTGAATTTAGCAAGGTTATCAGACTTGAAGACAACAGACTTGATGTCTGCGATCGAGCCGATTGTATTCTTCGTTGCCATCTCTTCAAGCTCGTATTCCGGTGGAAGAGCAGAGATGTCGGCAAGGTTGAAGACTTCAAGAAATTCTTCAGTTGTAGAGAATAGTGATGGACGTCCGATTTCCTCAGAGCGACCAGAGATTTTAACAAGACGTTTGTCCATGAGAGCGCGGATGATGTGAGATGAATCTACACCACGGATTTTTTCAACGTCATTTTTTGAAACCGGCTGCTTGTAAGCAACGATAGCAAGAACTTCAAGTGCAGTCGGAGTAAGAACAAGTGAATTGATCTTAAAGAGATTCTGCACGAATTTAGAGTATGTAGCTTTGGTACGGAATTGGTATCCTTCCGCAACTTCTACGAGACGAATCCCGTGGAATTTTTCTTCGTAACCAGCTTGAAGCTTCTGAAGAGATTCGTGAATAACACGAAGTGGAAGTTCGTTATCAATCTGAGCTTTGATTTTCTGGATAGAAATCGGACGATCAGACATAAAGATGATTGTTTCAATAGCACCACAAAGAGTATCAGGATTTAGACCCGTACGTGCCTGCCAAAGCATGTCTTCTTGCTCTTTCTCATCATAGTGATTGAGATCGAGAACGAATTCAGAAGCGTCAGGTGCGACAACAGAGATTTCTTCTTTAGCAATTTCTTCAACTGAAAGATCCCACTCGTAATTGATGTCGTTGTTCATTGAATCCATAAAACTTCCTTATTGGACGGGGGCGACCGTCGCTTGTGCGTCGGCCGGAACCGTTAATACTGCTTCTGCTTTAGGTGCTGGAGTCTCACCTTCAGGATCAAAACCGTTGGCCGATTCAGGGTCAAATGACTCTAAACTTTCCTTAACCTCGATGTAAATCGATCCCTTATCTTCATTTTGGAAAATCTGTAACTTTTTCAAGCGGGCAAGCTCAAGAAGCGAGATAAAAGTAATTACTTTATCAATAATTCCTGTTTCATTCTCGTCCAGAAGCTTATCAAATTGAGTTGTATCGCCTTCCTTAAGAAGGGATTTCAAGCGGATCAGTTTTTCTTTGATCGAAAGACGGTCACGCTTAACAACAGTGTATTTCTTTTTTTCGCGACGGATAAGATCCATCATCGTTTCAGTTAATTGCTGAAGATCGATCGGAGTAAGGATTGAGTTCTCAATCGCCTTACTATCAACTTTCGCTTTCACGAAAATCTCGTGACCTTTCTTAGGAAGACCCCAAAGTCTCTGACCGAGACGCTGGAATCTTTCAAGCTCTTCAAGACGCTTGATCAGATCGCCACGTGTCTGGATTTCTAGACCCAATTCACCAGCAGAAATCTTAATGAGGTTTTGATCTTGTGATTCATCTGCAATGGTCTGCGACTTCAAATGAAGAAGAGTCGCTGCCATATAGAGGTATTCACCAGCGATATCAAAATTCAGGTCCTGCATTTTCTGCAGATAATCTAAGTATTGATTTGTGATCGTGTTCAGTTCGAGATCCTGAATACGCATCTCTTCTTTCTGTACCAGATGAAGAAGAAGGGCCAGCGGGCCATCAAAGCGATCGACTTTTACCAGAATTTCGTTTTCGGTCATCCGATTCCTCCAAAGAGTCCTAAGAATCCAAAGATCAGGAAATTAGCAAGCTGTTGGGCCGGTAGGAGAACATAACTTAATGTATGAATTCCCATAAAGCTCAAGGCCATCACCATGATAAAAATCACTGGCGTATATCGCGCAAAACTTTCGTATTTATAGAGTGCCTGCCCTTTCAGGAAAGAGGAAACCATTTTTGATCCATCAAGAGGTGGAAGTGGAATCAAATTGAAGAAGGCCAGGATGAAGTTAATGAAAACTGAGTATTGAAGCATGCGGATGGAGATCGTGTAAAAGCCCCAATCCGTAGAAACTTTTGTCGCAACGACTGCCATGAGAAGCGCAGACAATGTTCCAAGAATAATGTTCGAGAGTGGGCCAGCAAAGCTCACCCAGAAAATACCCTGGCGTACTTTTTTGAAATTACGAACTTCGATAGGTACTGGACGTGCCCAACCGATCATCGCGAAGTTTGTGAAAGCAGCAAGAAGCGGGAAAAAAATTGTTCCCCACGGATCGTAGTGAGCAGCTGGATTAAGTGTAAGTCTTCCTTCATTTTTTGCCGTTGGATCGCCGAACTTATTCGCCATCCAGGCATGTGCCGCTTCGTGAGTTACAATGGCGAGAAGAAAGCCAGGTAACGACTGGGCGATATTGAAGAGAATCGAATTGATATCATTCATCCTCTTTTCATATCAAATTGGCACATATGACGCAATTTATAAGTTGAGTTTTAAAGTCGGTTACGCAAAGCAAAGCCTTTAAAATCTCACTCTAGATTTTGGACATTCCTGATCTTGTAACTCATAATAAATCATGGCGAACAAAACAAAAAAAGCTCAGGTGGTCGTTGCCGTCATTGACCAACCTAGTCAAAGCTTTCAATTTCTCCTGCTTCAAACCAACGAAAGACGTGGATCTTTCTGGCAAAACGTAACGGGAAGACTTGAAGATAATGAAACATTCGAAGAAGGTGGTCTGAGAGAGGCCATTGAAGAAACGAAACTCTCCATTGAATCTATTGTCGATATAGTTAGTCTTGGTCTCAAATATGAATTCGTTGATCAGCGTGAAAGAAAAGTAACAGAAGAAAGTTTTCTCATCATTCTGGATTCGAAATGGAATGTTGAGATCGATCCATCTGAACATCAGGCTTACAAATGGGTTCCGATGAGTGAGATAAAACCTGATAGCGTAAAGTTTGAATCTAATTATGAAACCCTTTTGAAGTCTCAGAAGATTCTGAAACACTGGGGCGGATAAATGTTCTGGCTTTTGCTTCTTCTCACCACTTCGGTTTTTGCTCAGGTAGATCTTTCTGCCATTCAAGAACTTGATGAAGAACTGCCAAATTATCAGGACTATAAACAGTCTGATGAAGAGATCGAAATCCAGAGACAAAATCGTAAATTTAGACCACCAAAAAGAATCATTCTTCAAAGTGAAATTGAGCAAAGCGGAACTCAATACGGCGCTGTACGTGCAGGCACGAAAATTTATGACGTGAAGACCGGAAAGAGCTACCGAATCTCAAAACAGATTTATCTTGAGTACTTCAACCTCGAAGATGAAAACGGATTCAAGTATATCCAGAATAAAGATGGATACGTGACGTGGAAAGTTTCGAGTGAGTATGTTGAGCCTATCAAAGAAGAAATTAATCTTTATGTTCCTCCTCACAGATATACACCAGCTCCTGAAAATATCGTGAGATCTGAATACGATAAAAAACTATCCATTCCTCCTGAAGTTTCATTCCTAACAGGTGTTGTTCAGGGCGATTTTATGAAAGATCTTTTTAACGACAATAAAGCAAGGTCAGGTCTTTCGAATCAGTATGGGATTCATCTTTTCACTGACTGGAAACTTCCTGTTAAGGCCGGAGCAGTTCTTCATTACGAGAAAGCTTCTTACCGACTTGATAATGGTGGCCAGGTTATTTACTCTGCCCCATCTTTCGGTCCGCAGTTTAAAACTCGTGACTATGAAATTCTGGGAAATCCTCTGAGACTTCAGGCACAGTTTCGTGTGAGTCCACTTGCGAGAGCAAGAGCGGAAACTCTGAATGGTGTGGTCAATGTGAAATTCAATTCAGCTGATCTGCTTGTTTCAATAGAACGTCCGATTGAAAACAGATTCGGGCAATTTGTCCTAGGTCTTTATTCACAAACACAATGGCTCAATCTCAGAGAACAGCCTGCAGTGAGCGTGAAGGCCACCAATGAAACAAACAAGAGTATTGGTCTTTCATTCGCTCAGGTGTTCCAATGAAAAAAATCTTAGTCGCTTTGAGCTTTCTTTCCTTCAATGCTTTTGCACTCGATGCAGTTGTGACAGTGCTTGAAACTCCCATGTTCAAATACAGGAGTTATGAAGCACCGGTGGTTCAGTATTTAAGAAAGGGTGACATCATCAAGATTCATCCCTCTGTGGCAAATGACCAGCAAATGGATCAACACGCCCCTTCTCCTGAAAAACTGGCCGATCTCAGAAAGAAAATGAAAGCGACTCCTGAATATAATCAGGACAAGATGTTCCGTGGTGAAGAAGAAAATACGGCATTTCTCGAGGATGAATTCATTCCGATGCTCGATCGTCAGGGCAATACTGTATATGTCCTCTCAGAACACATCTTTGTTTATTTCAACGATGCCCGCGAATACAAACAAAATATTATCTCCAAAGATCCTACAGACTATCGCCTGGAAGAACCTCTTCCGAGAAAGTATCCGCTCAGATCTGTGACTGGACTCCGTGGCCAGTTCATCATGGGTGTCACTCAGCCTTACTACGAGAGTTATCCTTACAAAGATCAGATAAAGCGTAAGGGATACACAAGCCCGGTTGATCTCAACCTGACTTTCTTAAAACAAGCCCCGGGAAATTATCAGGAAAGACTTTTCATCGGCGGCACGATGAACTTCCGCACTTTCCAGAACAGCTATACTTTCCAGGATCGTCGTTTCTCAAAAGAGACCGCTTATCGATTCGGTTTGGGGCCAACGATCAGTTACGATGCCTTTAAATCTGAAAAGAACAGAGTGAATCTGTCGGGAACAGTTCTCATCAATCTCGTCGATCGCATCTACGTTAGCCAATCCCTCGATGATTTATCCGAGGATCGTTTATACACGGCCTATTCCGTGGCCCCCAGGATTTCTCTGCAGTATCACCGAAAGCAGGTTTTAGAGGATATAGACTTCGTTTTAGGCACGGCCATGGAAATGGGATCGGCAACAAATTATCAGGCAAAAAATGGCGCTGGTCAGGCTTCTTGGTGGCGGAAGCTTGGTGATGATAAATTTACTACCAGAACAACATTTACGTTGGGTGGTTATGTAGGTTTACAATCTGCATACTAATCTACTCGGACATTGTGAAAAAAAAATAATCAGTTTTTTTTCAAGATGACTAAAGTTTTTACAACCCCTACCGAAAAGTTATTCAAATGAACTTACAGGATGTGAGTTCGCCGAATGAAAAACCATGGAGGGTTTATGTCAGCAGCAACTTCAAAAAATTCATCAAACACAAACACAGTTAAGAACAATGTTAAAGATGTTCTCTTCCAGAAAATCGGGAACACTTGGTTCATTTTCTCTGAAGTGAACAATGAAGTTGTGTATTCTGTAATGCCTGCAGGCATGGATCCAAAATCAACTAAGCTTGAACTTTACCAGATCATCGAAGAGCACCTTACGAAAGTTGCTTCTCACAAGCGCCGCTCTCCAGAAGCAGTAGCTTAATAAAATTTTTATGGCCGCTCCTAAAATAAAGACTTCCTCACTCTCGAAGCTTTATCAGGAAGCCAATTCTTCCTCGAAGAACCTCCATGACAAAAAAATCGTTGAGTCGCTCATAGAGCGGCTCAATGAAAAAATCATGAGAGATCCAAAAACTGCAAAAAAAGCAGCACTCATCATCGAAAACTGGCTGAAAAAGAAATAACAACAGATAAATATTGTTAACCAATCTCTAATTTGTCCGAGCAATTCGCTCCACCTCTCTTTTCCTTCCCGTTACTTGTAAATTTCTGACTAAAAAGATCACCCAAATTTTTCTTAAAACACGGAAAAATATTCCTCATGTTTCTTAAAGGCACACCGAAATGCTTGGTCAACAACGCTTCATCGTGGTGATGAGGCAAAAATAACTACGGCATGGTTGCCACTGATGGAATTGAACACCCATCAAATGACTTGGAGGTCAGAATGAATTTAACCGGAGGATAGTCTATGGGTTTAAGAATTAACACAAACGTTGCTTCATTACAGGCACAAACGTCAGTAGGAAAAGTGAGCAGAGAAACACAAGAAAGTTTTGCAAAACTTTCTTCAGGTTCGCGAATCACAAAAGCTGCAGACGATGCAGCTGGATTAGCAATCTCTGAGAAATTGAAAGCAGAGATTCGTTCTTCTCAGCAGGCAAACAGAAACGCGAACGATGGTATTTCGATGGTACAAGTAGCAGAAGGTGGATTGAACGAAACTTCAAACATCCTTACTCGTATGCGCGAACTAGCTATCCAGTCGTCTTCTGATACAGTTGGTGACTCTGAAAGAGGTATGGCGAACTTAGAATATCAACAGTTGAAATCGGAAATGGATCGTATTTCTCAGGTGACAGAGTTCAACGGGAAAAAGCTCCTAAACGGTGAAGGCGAAAAGTATGAATTCCAAGTTGGTACAAAAGGCGATGAGTTTGAAAACCGCATCGGCTTTGAGGCCAGCCAGATCAGTGCAGGGACAGAATCTCTGGGTGTATCTTCAGTAGAAATTGCTTCTAAAGAAGGTGCTCAAGAGTCTCTTGCAAACCTTGACGGTGCGATTGAGAAAGTTTCAGGTCAACGTGCGATTCTAGGTTCTCTACAGAACCGTTTAGTATCGACATCGAACAACTTGCAGACTTACACAGAGAATATGAGTGCTGCTAACAGCCGTATCCGTGATGTGGATTATGCTGAGGAAACTGCTAAGCAAGCTCGTAACTCAATCATCAGCTCTGCCGGTACTTCGGTACTTGCGCAAGCCAACATGAACGGTCAATCAGCTCTTAAACTGATCGGCTAAGACGTTAGAATCTGATTAAACCAAGGGGCTCCAGCAATGGGGCCCCTTTTTTTGTTTTCAATTTTCTAATTGGCAGGTTAAGTCCGAAAGAAATGAAATTAAGAAGCAGTGCTTATATGAGGACGCTACTAATGAGAACCGTGCACTTCCATCCATTATAAACGCCTGAGATTTCGATCAAAATCAATTAATGGATGGGACCTGCCAATTAGAAAATTGAATAATGTTTACTGCATCGTGTACTTTTGGTATTTCCCCTCTTATGACTACAGAAAAATTGAAGAAAAGCATGGACGATAACTTCGCTTATCGCGCCGATTTTAAATACACTCACGATAATCCGTATCACGACAAGCTTGAAGTGTTCGATTCATTTGTTCTTCGTGATGAAGAAGCTGAATCCAATGTTGGTAAGTGGAAAGAAATGTTCAAGAACGAAAAACCTATCGAGGTTGAGATCGGAACTGGTTACGGCGAATTCATGATGGAGTATTCTCAAAAATATCCAGATGTGAATTTTATCGGACTTGATCACCGCTTTAAGAGAAGTTTTTCGGTTGCGAAGAAGCTCGACAAGCTTGAGCACAAAAACTTCCGTTATCTTCGCGCTCGTGGTGAAAGACTTGAGTTCATGTTTGCTGAGAATGAAGTTCAATCTGTCTTCTACTTCTTCCCGGATCCATGGCCGAAGACACGTCATCATAAAAAACGTTTGTTCCAGAAACCTTTCCTCAATGCTTGTCACAAAGTTTTGAAGCCAGGTGGAACACTGTTTGTGAAAACAGATCACGATGGATACTTTGAATGGATGCTAAAACATCTCGAAGGTGACACTCGTTTTGAAGTTCTTCTTCAATCGAAAGATCTTCGTAATGAATACCCTGAGCATTTTCTCTCGCAATTTACGACAAAGTTTGAAAAAATATTTTTATCTCAGGGAACTTTGATCAAATCAATCGTCCTTAAAAAAATCTAAGGGACCACTGTGGCCTTTGAGCAACTGAAAGACAGGATTAAAGAATCGCCAGTCTCGATGGTGCTCAGTCACTATATGTCCTTGAACAAGAAAGGGGCAAACCTCGAAGGTATCTGCCCTTTCCATCCTGACACAAAACCATCTCTCAAAGTGAACGACGCCAAAGGCATGTACAAGTGCTTTGTGTGCGGCGCTGGTGGTGATGCCATCACATTCGTTAAAGAGTTTAAGCGTGTTGAATTTGTCGATGCTCTTCGCGAGATCGCCGGAATCCTCGGTCTTCCATTTGAAGAGCAGAAAGAGAAAAAGAAAAATCCAAAGATTGAGATGGCGTTCAGAGTTTTGAATGCCTCTGTGAAGTTATACAAAAAAGTCGCAGCGACTCAACCTGTCCCATACACTGAGTTTCTTGAAAAAAGAAAACTAGACCCGGAAACTGTCGAGAAGTGGCAGATCGGATATGCCCCAGGTAATAATGGGCTTTTTCAGTACCTCGATTCCATTCCCGGAGCTGATGGAGATTTCGCGAGACAAGTTTCAAAAGAAATCGGAATCATCAAATATAACGAGAACAGAGATTCTCATTACGACTTCTACCGTGATCGCGTGATGTTCCCTATTCACGATCATTCCGGACAGATTCGTGGTTACTCTTCCCGAGCTGTTCTCCCCGATCAAAATCCAAAATACCTGAACTCCGGCGAATCATTCGCCTTTGATAAAGGTGCCATCCTTTTTGGTTTTTACTTCGGAAAAAATGTTATCCGCCAATCTGATCAGGCCATCATCGTTGAAGGCAACATGGACGTGATCATGATGCACCAGTTTGGTTTTCAGCAAACTGTTGGCACAATGGGTACAGCAATGTCCGATCAGTCAGTTCGTTTACTTTCGAACATGACGAAAAACGTTTATCTCGGCATGGACTCTGACAATGCAGGCAAGAAGGCCATGCAGAAACTCAATGCTCAATTCATGACGATCGATATTCTTCCGAAATACCTTACCTTTGACCCACATAAGGATCCGGACGAATTCCTCTTAAAAGAGGGCCGCCTGAGCCTTATGGAACGAATTGAGAAGGCCCCGATCTACCTTGATGTCCTGATTCAGGAGCTCTTTCCGGAAAAAATTCCTGAAAACACCGATCTTAAACTTAATACTCTGCATCGCATTTTCGAAGTGGTATCGCCTTTGAAAGAGCACCTTTCTGCCACGGAAAGAATCGTGAATGCGGCAAAAAGCTTAGGCCTGAGATCTGATCCGGCCACAATTTTAGAGGGCTATAAAGAGTACTTAAGTCGTCAAAAAGAAAAGCCAGCTCCAGTTATCGAGAGACCGAAACTCGAAATCGTTGAAGAAAATATCGAGCAAAGTCTGCAAGAGGCCCAAAACTTGCATACTCATTCTGCAAGTCAAGTACTCCTGCCTCCGACCAACAGTGAGAAGCTGGTTATGAGGGAAATTCTCTGTCATCCCGAGTTCTTGACGCACTTGAAAGTCGATGAATTTCTTGCCACCATCGGGCATGATGAGGTAAAAAGACTAATTCAATGGCTCGTTAAAATTTATTTGGAAATCGATGATGCGGAATACGTTTCTATCGTCCAGGATGAACTTCAATACGGTGGCTACAGTAAACCAATTGTAGATGTCGGAACAGAAGCTCTTTTCCATTACGGAAATAAATATAACGATAAAGTCATTCAAAGAATGTTGAAAGATTATTTGCTGATGTTACGAATGGATCAGTTGAAAGTTAAGCGCAAGGATCTCGTAGCAAAACAAAAGTCTTCACCAACTCAAGTCGAAGTAGATCTTATTTTGAGTGAAATCTCAAAGTTAGATAAAGAGATTTTAAATCTCAAAAATACAGTTTCCTAGTTTAGGAGAATTTCATGTCAGTAGTAGTAGCCTTTTTAAATTCACGAGAATTCTCTCGTCTCGTCATGAAAGGAAAGGATCAAACCTACCTTACTCCAGAAGAAATCAATGATGCGATTCCTGCGAACATCGTGGATCCAGCATCTATTGACCAGATCATGGAGAAAATCGAAGAGGCAAGAATTCAGGTTAAATCACCTGAGCTTGAAGAAGAAGAAACAGATAAGGCGAGCACTGAAGTTGCTGAAGACCCTCTGACAGTTGATGAAGAGGCAGAGCTCAGAGCAAGTTCAAGTGACCCGGTTAAACTATATCTTAAAAAGATGGGTTCAGTTGCCCTCCTCACTCGTGAAGGCGAAGTAAAAATCGCTAAAGAGATCGAGGAAGGTGAAAAAGAAATCGTTCTTTCTTG
>JBEIQF010000338.1:0-3595 GCA_040376635.1 Halobacteriovoraceae bacterium | reverse complement strand
TCAATGTCAGCTGCAAAGTGCATGACTGCATCAATTTGATGGGCGTGTAGTCTCTGGAGGAGAAGTTCAGTGTTTCCGGTTGAACCATTGATGAATGTGGCTCTTGGATCAATCGCTTCTTCATGACCCTTTGATAAATTATCAAGAACCGTCACTGTATGACCTGAGTTGATTAACTCACGTACAGCATGACTTCCGATATATCCCGCACCACCGGTAACTAATACTCTCATTCGATCTCCTGATTACTGTAAAGGATGTGCGCTGAACTTCGGCCACGTATTTACTTCTGACTTAATACACTGTTTAGCGAGATCAAGTGATTCGCCAATCACAACATGCATGTCCAGATAACGGTAAGTACCGAGGCGACCGATGAAAGTAACGTTATCTTCTTTCTCTGCCATACCTACGTATTTCTCGAGAAGATCTTTGTCGTTATTCAGGCGAAGTGGATAGTAGGGAGTGTCGTTTTCTCCACATAGAGCTGAATACTCTTTGAAGCAAACTGTCTTCTCGTGATTTTCCCACGGCGTGAAGTGTTTGTGCTCTGCCACTCGAGTGAAAGGAACTTTTTCTTCGCAGTAGTTGATCACAGGGTTACCCTGATAATCACCACTCTCTACAAAACGTTCGAACTTTAATGTTCTGTATCCAAGTCGACCAAGCTTGAATTTAAAAAACCCATCCATGGGCCCACTCCAAAAGACGTGGTCAAAATCCCTTTTTCTTTCAGGGTCAAGCCTTTGCCCCAAACGGATTTCAATATCGTGATGATCAAGAATGCGTTTTACAATTTCTGTGTATCCACTGACAGGTATGCCCTGATACTTTTGATTGTAATAGTTATCATCGTAGTTAAAGCGTACAGGCAATCGTTTCAGGATAGATGCCGGAAGTTCAGAAGGCTCAACTCCCCACTGTTTCTTGGTATAGCCATAGAAGAAGTTTTTATAGAAATCTTTTCCAAGAAACTTCATTGCCTGATCTTCAAAACTCTTTGGTTCTTTAATTGATGTATCACCAAGACCGCCGACGAAATCCCTCGCTTCGGCTGGAGTGAGCTTTTTATCGAAGAACTGGTTAATCGTCAGAAGGTTAATTGGCAGAGAGAAAACACCTTTTTCAGTATGTGCTTTTACTCTGTTTACGAAAGGCTCAAACTTGCCCCATTTATTAACGTACTCCCAGACATCTTCACGACTGGTGTTGAAAATATGCGGTCCATATTTGTGAACCATGACTCCGGTTTCTTCGTCACGTTGTGTATGACAGTTGCCGGCCACATGCGGTCTTTCGTCGAATACAGTTACTTTAAATTTACCGGTTTCAACTAATTCTCTTGCAAGGACTGCACCTGCAAAACCTGCTCCTGCAATACCGATGTGTTTCTTCATGAACGAATCTCCTGTTGGCCAGTAAAGTGATTTCCGAAAATAGACATCAAAGTAAATTGCTCCCGGGATATTTCACCTTCCTCTGAGAGTTGAATGATTCCTTTTTCCCCGTCAATAAGTAGGTCAAGGCATTCATTAGCGAGAACATCTCCGGGAGCGATTGATTCACTGCTTTTAATGACTAAAGCAGATGGATAAATGGAAATGATGTCTTCATCCTCAGAACGCGAAAAACTAATCAGCCTAAGGTTGTTATCTCTGCAGATTCTTGAGAGTGTGATTGAACCATGTTCTTCAGTATTGATGATTGCCCATGGATTCATCTTCATGATGATTTTTTCAATCTCGATCCTATTGGACATATCCAGCTCGTTCTTATGGATAAACGAAAAATTGATATTTCTCTCTTCGCATACCTTACTTAATTCAAGACCAATCCCTGATCTTGATCCCAGAATGATAACTGGTTGAGCTTTATCCGTATGATGGAGAACTGAAGATTGAATATCATCCCTGTTCCAGATGATTCGTCTTGGTGTCTTCCATGTTCCTAGAGAGTCCAGAATGGGTGAGTGATATTCGCCCTCATTCGCTAGAGCTTTCACCATCAATGACATCGATGTCTCTCGGGGTGATTTAACAGGGTTTCTCAAATCGAAAATGCCAGGTTCATAGAAGTTTTCATTCTCAGTACACAAATTGTGCCAGTCAAATGTTCCAATCAAGCTCCACGCAGTAACTGCTTCAAAGTCCACACCTTCGGCACGGAGTTTCTGGGCAGACTTCCATATCTGACTTAGCCATCTCATCTGAGCTTCTCGTCTTCCACGGGTATGGCATTCCGTGACTGCTATACTCACTTTGTATCGATTCCATGCTTCACTGAAAATTTCCTCTGGGTCGATTAATTCAGCAAAGCCTGTATCAACAGCGCCGACGTCTGCGTAGCTGTGTTTACCATTTCCACCGTGAGACCACTCCGGAAAGAGTTCAAGTCTCTGATCGAGGTATCTGTTGCTCAGAAGATAATGATTGATACCAATCACATCTGGCTTACATGTGTTCTCTTCAAACCAGGCCAGTTCTTTTTCAGTGATGCCATTATCAAGGAAATGTTGATAGAGGTAATGATTCTTCGTAACCATTCCGCTTAAAAGATCCCAAGTCAGCCATCTTCTTTCATTTTCAAAATCACGCTGATACTTGAGTTCTGGTGTACTCTGGCATTTACCAAGGTCATCAGTCTGAATGAGGCGTGCTTTTGGATTCACTCGACGAATCTCTCTCATAGCGAGAACTGTTCCTTTACACTGAAGAATCATCGCCTTCAAATAAAGTGAGTTGTCCTGCAGATGAGGATACCAATGTCCATAAAGCACACTGAATCTGGCAGTCGTATTTATCTCATTTATGGGAGTAAAGTCATTCACCCACGGGTAGCGCTGAATAAACAAACGAGCGTAAGTAGAAAATTTTTCAGGAAAATCCGGATCAATGAGGCTCGTGTACAGAGGGCCACTTCCATGATGAAGAAAACCTGCAATGAAATCCTGGTTCAGTCTTTTTAGTTCCCCAAGTCTTTCATCCAAAAAACTCCAGTCACAATGGTCCAGATCCTTGGGAGCAACTAACTCCCAAAGACATGGATAACGTAGCTTCTTAATACCGAGATTTTTAAATAATTGGAGGTCACTCAGTCTTTTATTGTGACCGCTTTTCTCGCATTGATCGACATACCTGTCGCCAACACGATTCAACGTGCACTCCAGACCACCCCACATTTCCAGGGACTTCACTTACATTACCCCGCTCACATTAAGTGAAGTGGATTCAACTTTGTGAGGGTTCCTCATGCCTGATTTAGGTTTAACCAGGAGGCTTTCCAGAGCAGCCATTTTGCTGAATGTAATATCCCATGAATTATCCCGAAGATTGTGATCTACGCGATCAATCCATTCCGGCAATTTACATTCTTCCATGGCAAAATCAATGGCATCAATGAAGTCTTCCGGTTGATCAGCAATGTGGACAAGCTTATTGTTACCATATGGATGAACAACATCTTTGATCGAAGTTGAAACAACTGGTTTTCCAGCGGCCAGGAATTCAGGAGTTTTTGTTGGTGAAATAAATTTCGTCGAATCATTCAACGCAAATGGCATCATCGCACAATCCCAGCCTGCGAGATAAAGAGGGAG
>JBEIQF010000440.1:0-2519 GCA_040376635.1 Halobacteriovoraceae bacterium | reverse complement strand
TGTCCTGGGAACGATGACACCAAATCGCCAGGAAACAATCAAGGCCTCACTTGATGACAAAGAAGCAGTCACTCACTTCACGGTGGTTGATTCAAATGAAAAATGCTCACTACTTAAAGTCTCTATTGAAACCGGACGTCTTCATCAGATCCGCCGCCACCTCGATTTTATCGGCCACCCGATCATGGGGGATCCGAAGTATGGAAAGGGAAATAAGAACCGCGAAGGCCTGAAACTTGTCGCCTCAAGACTTACGTTCCAGGACCCTTGGCTCAAAAAGACGCAGGACTTTTACCTTCCAGATCACCTAACTCTTTAAAAAGACTCATTTCCTCAACCCTGTAATATTTACCAACTTATGGGTTTCCTTAAGATTTGTATCCAAAACCCCATTAATATAACGCTACGCAATATTTTTGGAGATTGTTATGAAATCACGTTGGATTCCGCTTCTTCTTCTTGCTTCATTCTCTGCCTTTGCCGAGGTGAGTATCGAAGAAAAGCAAAACAGAATTGAGTACCTCGAGACTCTTCAGGAAAAAGTTCCTGCGATGGATATCGAGGCCTACAAGCGTGAACTTCAATATGAGAAGCTTGGTCTTTCACTTGATGAAAGAGCAAAAGCTGAAGCATCACTTATTGCTGAACAAATTAAAACTCAAATTGCCCGCGCATACGAAGCGTCTCTTGCAAGTAAATCTGCAGGCGAAGCTGCTGCTGAAGTTCGTGAAGCGATCGAAAAAGATTCAGTCCTTGTAAATGCTGAGATGAGAGAAGAGATTAAAGAACTCTCTTTCAGAGCTCTTGAAGATATTCAGGAAGGCCGCGTTTCTGCAGATGAAAATCTTGAAGCTGTTGAAAAATCACTCATGAAAGGCATCCAGGAAAGATATGACTTTTTGAATGAAGAAGCAGAACCAATGCCGATGGTTTCCATGTTTGTTGATCCTACACTTCCAAAAGCAAATAAGAGCAAAGATGCTGAGAGAAAAGAATACGCCAACAAGTCAGAACTTATTGCTTCTCTTGCATCCGATAAAGAAAACGTAAATTGGATTTCTACAGGTGGTTTGACACTCAAATCGCAACAGCTGACGAAGCGTGAAGCAAATATTTCTATGCAAGTTAAAGCAGAATTCCTAGGAGTTTCACTTTCTGCAGGACCTTCTTTTGCTTTCACACGCGAATATTCAACGGACGTTCAGGTGATGGCGGAAGGGATGCATCCAGTTCTTCTTCCTGATGGAAACTTTGATTTTTATAAACGCGATCGCGCTGGAAAAATTATTGTAAAAGGTGGCAAACAAGAGAAGAGATTCATCAACTTCTATTGTAACGCTGAACTAGAATTCGCGACTGAAGCTAAGACTGGCGGTGGATTCTCTGTGGCCGGTATTGGCGGTGGTGCAAGTATCGAATCAACTTTTAAAAACGTTGTAAGCATGACTTCACGTCGAGTATTGGTTCCTGAGTACATCGATGGTAAGTCAGTTACATTTAAAACTCTATCTCAGCTTTGTATGAATGACTTCCTTCGTGCACGTGTAACGAACAATATGACAATCGCTCAGTCGCTCAACATCATGATGAGAAACGTTGTTTCAAGCCTTCGTTATTCGCACCCTAAGACAAAATGTGTACGTGATTCACATTGCTTCAATTGGTATAACAAAGAAATTATCGCTCTTGCGAGAATCGCAAACTACCCACGTTGTGTTGAAGAGAAACGTGAGAAATTCTACCAGTGTCAGTTAAGAGGTCTTAAAGGACAAAACTGTGCTGTATTCGATGCTAAAGGTAAGAGAGTTTCAGACGGTATGTTCGAATTCCAGTGTGACGTTGGGCTGAAGTGTGTGAAAGTGCAGAATGAAGGCTGGTTCACGAACTGGGAACTTTACCAGTACGCAAAAGGCAAATGTATGCCGATCAATGCAAGAACTTACAAAGCTCCATAATTATTCCAGAATCTGCTGCAGGAGTTGATCGACTTCTGCGGCAAGTTCGATCATAGATCCCGAGTTATTTATCACAAAATCAGCTTTGTCTTTTTTCTCTTCAATGTCCATCTGTGCATCAAGAATCTTGTTCCCGATTTCTTCCTTGCTACCGTCACGATCAATGAGGCGTGCGAGCTGGACTGAGCGGGGAGCATAGACAACAATTTTCAAATCCACTTTTGTATCAAGATGTCTCTCAAAGAGCAGGGGAACATCATAAATATAAAAGTCCTGATCTGTGATCTTAGCAGTCGCTTCGCGGAAAGCTTCCGGAAGTCTTGCGTAGATAAAGCCTTCAATTAATTCTTTGATCTTCGGATTCTGGAAAACCATTTCACGAAGCTTAGGAAAATTAATCTCATTATTAACCCATGCATCTGAGAAAACTGTTCTGATGAGTTCTTTTGTCTCAGACTTCTGATAGATGCCTTTCACAAGCTGATCGGCATCGATGATCTTAAGTCCTTTCGATTCAAGAATTTTTGTGACCGTACTCTTTCCGGTCGCGATTCCACCCGTGAG
>JBEIQF010000362.1:0-3269 GCA_040376635.1 Halobacteriovoraceae bacterium | reverse complement strand
ATGGGCGAGAAAGGTTATGAACTTTTTCTCGTTGCTCGTCGTAAGGATAAACTCGAAGAAGTGGCTGCTCAGATTAAAAATGCCAAAGTAAATCTCATCGTTGCTGATGTTAACGATCCTAATCTACCCTTGATCATTTCAAGTGCCACTGGCGGTGATATTGATGTTCTTATCAATAATGCTGGTCTGGCGCTTGGTAGAGAGAAAGCTGAGCTAGGGAAGTTTGAAGACTGGCAGCAGATGATTGATACCAACATCACGGCAAACTTCCGCATGGTGAATATCATCCTTCCGATGATGCTCAAGAAAGGCGGCGGCGACATCATCAATCTTTGTTCAATTGCAGGTCACTACACTTATCAGGGTGGTGCAGTTTACTGCGCTACTAAACATGCTGTTCTTGCTTTCACGAGATGTCTTCGAGAAGAAACTGCAGGAAGGAATATTAGAGTCATGCAGATTTCACCAGGAATGGTTGATACTGAATTCAGCACAGTGAGATTTAAAGGTGACAAAGAGACGGCAGCTAATGTTTACGCCGGAATGAAACCTCTTATTGGTGAAGATATTGCCCGTATGATGATGTTCATGCTCGAGCAACCTCGACATGTTGTGATAGATGAAATCATTACTATGCCTCAGGATCAGGGATCTCCGACGACTGTTCACAGGAGATCAACTTGAGAAGTCTTGAAGCAGTAGTTGCGACATCTGAATCTGTTAAACGAATGCAGATTCGTTTTGATGATAAGTCTGGGTTGATTGTTGAAACCGGAGATTTAGGTATTCCAAGAGATTCTCTGGACTATTATTTTGATGATGATTGTTTGTTATTTGCGGGAATGGGGGATGTTCATATCCACGCTCGTGAAGATGTTTCCGGAAAAAATAATTATAAAGAAGATTTCACAACAGCAAGAGCCGCTCTCCATAATGGTGGTCTTTGTCACGCAGGGGATATGCCGAATAATCCTATTCCACCCGTTGATAATACATCGTATGAGGATAAGTTTAAATTAGCTTTGAAAGCTGAAGGGGAGCTTTGGCTTTATGCCGGCATTGGCCCTGAAACCCGCCCTCTTTCTTATCCCGTTCCTTACAAAGTTTATATGGGCCCATCCATTGGAGAGTTGTTCTTCAAGGACCTCGAAACTCTTGATCAGACTCTTGTTCATTATAAAAATGAGACAGTAAGTTTTCATTGTGAAGATCCGGTTCTTCTTGAGAACCATAAGCATCTTGAACACCACCATGAGAAACGCCCCGTGGAAGCTGAAGTTGTTGCGACAAAAGATGCTCTTCATATGATTGAGAAATACAACCTTAAGGGCAAGCTTTGTCATTACAGCTCTGGCGAAGGTCTTCGTCTGATCCGCGAAGCAAGAAGCCGTGGTGCTAAAGTCCTGATTGAAGTGACACCTCAGCATTTATATTTTGATATTGATCAGCTTCACCATTCTGAGTGGAAATCTTACCAGATGAATCCACCGATTCGTTTTTATAAAGACCGTGAAACTCTCATGAGTGCTCTGAAAAATGGTGAGATTGATTTTCTTGCCACTGATCACGCTCCCCACACGGCCGAAGAAAAAGAAAAAGGCACTTCAGGACTAACTGGTCTTGATACATTTGGTCCGTTTGTCACGTGGCTCATTCAGGAAGGTGTTGATCCTAAAACGATCGCAAAAGTAGCTTCTGAAAATCCAGGTGACTTCTACAATCAATTCCTCCCGTCATGGTCTAAGATTTCTCCGGTGTTTGCCGGTATGGGCAAAGGTGCCGGTTATATCAAACCAGGTTACCGAGCTAACTTTACCGTGCTGAATCTGAATAAACCGGTCACAGTGACCAAAGAAAAACTCAAAACTAAAGTCGCACATTCTCCGTTCATGGATATTACTTTTCCTGGTCAGGTGGAAGCACTCATCATCGGGGGAAAAAAGGTATGAAGATGATTTTATGGGCCGTTCTCGGACTCATTCTGGTGATCATTGGGCTCTTTGCATACGCTTCCTATCCATGGAGCATCAGCGAAGTTACATCCACACCTGATACAGTTGTTATAGAAACAGAAGACATGGTTGAGCCTGAAGAGCATCCATCAGTCATTAAAATCCTGACTTTCAATATTGGTTTCCTTTATGGCCGCGGCTCCGAAGGACCAGGTTATGAACACCGTGAAAAAGATTTTTATGAGAAAGCTCTTGTAAAACTAACGAGTGAAATTAAAGACTGGGGTGCAGACATTGTTTTCCTTCAGGAAATTGATTTTGATTCTTCACGTTCACATAACATTGACCAGGCAAAATTCATCGCGCGAAAGGCCGGTTATCCGTTTGTGGCCGAAGCTGTTTCATGGGAATCAAATTACATTCCTTTCCCTTACTGGCCTGTCAAAAATAACTTTGGAAAGATGAAATCCGGGGGAGCGATCCTGAGTAAGTATCCCCTTTCAAATCATCACGTCACTTTGCTCGGAAAACCTCTGGCCCAACCTTGGTGGTATAACCTTTTCTATCTACATCGTTATCTTCAGAAGGCCACAGTTACGATTGGTGATAAGAAGTTTAACATCATCAATCTTCATCTTGAGGCCTTTGATAAAGTGGACCGCAAGTCCCAGACTGTTAAGCTTGTGGAAATGATCAAAAAAGAAAATATCGATATTGTGGCAGGGGATTTTAACACCCTTCCACCAAGCGCCATTAAACGATCTAAATTCTACAATGATGACGATTATGAGAATGATGGCAGTTACGATGTGCTGATGAAGTCAGGACTTTCTGAAGTGATTCCTGATGAGATTTACGCTAAGGAAGAGAATCTGTATTTTACGTTTCCTGCCTGGGCACCCGACAGACGACTTGATTACATCTGGTACAAACCAGACCTTAAAATGATGAAGGCCGAAGTTTTACCTTCGGCCTCCAGTGATCATTTACCTTTGAGAGCTTCTTTTCAAATTGATGGGCCTAGATTTAATCCATATTCACAATAATTTTCTGGCCAGGGTAGATAGCACCTTTCTTCAGTGAATTCAGTTTCACGAGTGCTTCTACCGGCTGGCGGAAATCTCTCGCTACTTTTGTCAGGTGGTCACCTTTTCTAACTGTGTAGATACCTTTTCTTGTATCAGGAAGAACAATCTTCTGCCCAACCTGGATCTGGCCGCGCTTAAGCTTGTTAGCTGTTTTAATTTTAGAAATTTTAAGTTCAAAAATGCGGGCAAGGTCAGTGAGGTTATCACCACGCTTAACTTTATAAACGAT
>JBEIQF010000113.1:0-9549 GCA_040376635.1 Halobacteriovoraceae bacterium | reverse complement strand
TGACCAGCCGGCCGTTTCAAAAGCAGGATATATGCTTCAGTTGAACGGTGCTTCGAATTACTATAAATCCGGGGATAGCGTAGTAGTAGATTACTTGCCTGCAAGTCTTTAAACGACACCTGCAGGCGCCTTCTCGGCGTTTGATTTCTTAATCGCATTCATGAAACGGATAATCGGATAAAGTTTCTGAACTTTCGGAAAGTCCGTTTCAACCAACACACTTCCATCTTTCATTAAGACTTCACCGAAGAGACCGATGTTCTTGCCGTCATCAACATGATCAGCATGAAATGAAACTCCCTTTGCCTTGAATTCATCAAGGATCGGGGTGATGTTGTAATACTTCGTAAATTTTGGAGGGACATCATCAATGACTTTGAGATTCGGGATATCCATCAAAGGATTCACTGGAGCTTTCTCAATCATCTTAGCGATCAGCATTTCACACTTCTCGCCCACTTTCATTTTCTTCTCTTCCGGTAGATGTCTCTCACCGTTGTAGTAGATGAAGATCTGACGGATGATTTCGATATTTTTCAGATGAAGAAGATTAGGCATTTTGTCTTCGTCTTCCTTGATCTCCATCCAGCCAAGCTGAACAAGAAGATTCAGGATGCTTTCAAGCTTCACTTCCATGATTTGATACATGTCTTGTGTATAAAGATTCAGAGTCTTTCTCGTAAGAACAAAACTCTGAGACTTTAGTTCACCATGTGCTTTGAACACAAGGAACAGAGTTCCCAGAACTCTCATCACTTCAATTGGCTTCATGAATTCATAACCAGCTGGTTTGCTTCCGTAAGAAACAGACGCCTGGTTATCTTCAAGTTCTTTGATACGAGTATTTGTCTTACGAAGACGAGTCACAAGAGTCGTGATGATTGTCTTGAACCATGGATTAAGTGACTGCATCGTTTTACCGAACGCCACAAATGAGATCTCGATAATCTCTACACCTGTAATGGCAGAAGCAGAACAAGAACGTTTGCGTCCAGAACCGTCTTCATCAAAGTACGCCATCTCACCAATCACTTCACCCGCGCGAAGGACAGCGAGTTCAATGAACCCCTTCCCTTTCGGTTTGAAAAGACGAACTTGTCCTTTCTGGATGATGAACAACGAATCAGCGACCTCTCCATCGTTGAAGAGGACCTCACCAGGTTTTAAATTTCTAATCCCTGATTTAGCTTGAGCCGTTGGCGTAGTGGTCATTAGCGGATTTTCTCCACGATTAAGCTGAGAGCTTCACCACCGCCGATACAGATTGCAGTACAACCGTATTTAGCGTTTTTCTTTTTCATCGCATTCATAAGTGTCACAAGAATTCTTGCACCAGAAGCGCCGATCGGGTGACCGATAGCAACTGCACCACCGAATACGTTTACTTTGTTGTGAGGAATGCTGAGTTCTTTCATTGCTGCCATTGTAACAGCTGCGAATGCTTCATTAATCTCGAACAGATCGATATCAGAAATTTTTAGATTAGCTTTCTTAAGTGATTTATTGATCGCTTCAACCGGGGCTGTCGTGAACCAGTTTGGCTCGTGAGCATTTGAGGCCCAGCCAAGAATTTTGAATTCAGCTTTATTTGCGAATTCATCACCACCAAGAACAACTGCTGCTGCACCATCATTGATAGTTGAAGCATTAGCTGCAGTGATTGTTCCGTTTTTATCGAATGCTGGTTTTAGACCAGGCATTTTTTCAAAGTTTGCCTTGAATGGACCTTCATCTTCAGTCACGTCAACAGTTCCGCCTTTCGCAGGAACTTTAACTGCAACGATCTCATCCTTGAATATGCCCTCTTTCGATGAAGCTTGTGCGCGCTTGAATGATTCAATAGCGAATGCATCCTGCTCTTCACGGCTCATGTTGTATTTCTTTGTGCACTCTTCAGCGCAAACACCCATAGCAACATTCTGATAAGCATCTGTCAGACCATCGAATGCCATCGAGTCTTTCATTTCAGTTGCACCGTATTTGAAACCAGTTCTTGAATTCATCAGAAGGTGGGGAGCAAGTGACATAGACTCCATACCGCCGGCAACGACAACCTGGTTATCACCAGTCATGATTGAACGAGCACCAAGAATCACGGCCTGAAGACCAGAGCCACAAACTTTACCAACAGTAGTTGCAGGAACAGTGTTCGGAAGACCAGCGCCAAGAAGTGCCTGACGTGCAGGTGCCTGACCAACACCAGAAGTGATCACGTTACCCATGAATACTTCATCAACTTTTGATTTTTCGATATTCGCTTTTTGAAGAGCGCCTTCGATTGCAGTAGCACCAAGTTTTGTTGCAGGAACTGCAGAGAGCGTTCCCATGAAACTACCGATTGGAGTGCGAGCGCCGCCAAGAATATAAACAGCCATATATAGATCCTTTTTCAGAATGAAAGATTGTCTTTCTTAGGTAATTATTTTAATTAAGCCCTAGATAAAAGACCACTAAATATTCCCCTATAAGGCAGGTCGTCATGTTGGCCCGAAATAAAACTTCAAAAATTGGTAAAGCTATCCCTCAAGACTGGTCAGAAGGTCTCGCAAGACTCTTAAATGAGACGTACGCTTCAGAATGCAAACAAAATGGTCGGTATTTCGATGTTTACGGACAGATTTATTCTGACGAACTTTTAGTCGTCATTTCATATCTTTCAGAAAAAGACGAATATCTTGCCCCTATCACTCTTTTCCTCAGTTCCGACCCGGATCAGATCGCTAATGAGGAAAAAGTAAAAGAGACTCAGAAGAATTTCATCGATGTCGCTGGTCTCTTCTTTGATGAGATCTTCAGTGAAGATGATTGGGAAAATTTTGAACCGGCCTGGCAGGAAGTCACTCACAAACACCAGAATTACTGGTACAAAATCACTCGCGAAAATATCAACGCTACTCTGGAGGCAAACAAGCTTTTAGGAGAAAATTTTGATGTTGATGATGAAGAAGATTTTGAAGACGAAGAAACAACTCACTAATAGCACAAATAAAAAAGGCTCCTTTCGGAGCCTTTTTTTTATTTCATTATTCGTCTTCGTATCTGAGAGATGAAGAGATTGTTTCAATCCCGATATCATCGTCAGCATCATCATCATCCACTGCATTTTCAAATTCGTCTTCTTCGAAGTCGAATTCAGAAGTGATGTTAAGCTCGTTAAGAACTTTGTAGAACTCTTTATCGTCAGAAAGATCTGAAAGAAGAGCTTCGATATATTTAGGTGGATACTTCGAGATTAGCTCTTCGATGTACTCCTGAAGCTTGCCTTCTTTAAGGATGTCGCGCTTCTTCTGAACTGTTTTCCAGTTACGAAGGTAGTGAAGACGGCAGTAACTTTGCGTTGTACGAATGTTGTCACAACCTTTCTCAATACATTCATCGTTTTTAGCATCAATGAAGAAATCCATTGTGCCGATCGCTTCAGCAATTTCTTTCCAGTTGAAGTGTTCACGAAGTTGCGCGATTTCATCAGCAACACTCGCTTCAAGTTCAGCAAGAACAGCATTGTTATATTTCTTGCTCTGCTTAGTTGGAAAAGCATCAAGCTGAACATCTTCCTCGTAAGCTTTCTTGCCAGTTTTTTTAGCAGCTTTAGATTTTTTATAATCTTCTTCAAATTCATCAACGTCATCTTCTTCAGACACACGTTTTTTCTTATTCAGATTAGCTTCCCAATCATCTTCATCCGTAAGTTCGATGTCGCCATCTTCCTCATCGTCAGATGATGATTTTTTGCCTTTCTTCTTTCCAGCGTTCTTTTCTTCTTTAAGACGCTCTTTCTCAGCTTCTTTTTCTTCTTTAAGTCTTAGCTTCTCTTGCTCTTTCTGTTTTTTCTCGAGCTCTTTTTGCTTAGCTTTGTCTTTTGCTTCTTTTTCTTTTTCTTTTGCAGCAAGAGCTTTTGCTTTCGCAGCCTCTTTAGCAGCAGCAGCTTTATCTTTAGCTGCTTGTGCTTTTTCTTTTTCTTTCAGCTTCTTCTCTTGTTCTTTCGTCAGAGGTTTAGCTTTTGGAGCAAGTAGTTTACCTGCAGCTTTTAGAACCGTGTCTTTCAACGATGGTTTTGCTGCTGGCTTCTTTTCAACTTTTTTTGGTGCTGCTTTTTTAGCAGCAGGAGCCGGTTTCTTCGCTGGAGCTTTTTTAGCCATTGGTGCCGCTTTTTTGATGGGAGCTTTCGCTACAGGTTTTTTTACCGCAGCTTTTGCTACTGGTTTTTTCACTGGCATTTTACCTGCCGGCTTCTTTTTAGCCATAGAATTCTCCTCAAAAAAATAACAGACGCGAATGCTTCGCGGTCAAAACAAATTTAATGGACACTTTAGCAAAACGCGCGTCGTTTTGACGAGTCAAAAATTAGTGGATTGCCTTTAATTCAGCTGAGGCAATTACCATGCGCTGAACTTCAGAAGTCCCCTCGTAGATTTCAGTGATTTTGGCGTCACGGAACATCCTTTCAACTGGATACTCCCTTGTGTAGCCATTACCACCGCAAAGCTGGATGGCCTTCGTCGTGATCCACATCGCTGATTCAGAGGCAAAAAGCTTCGCCTGGGCCGACTCTTTCGAGTATGGCTGCCCTGCATCCTTCAGTGCCGAAGCATGATAAATGAGGAGACGAGAAGCACCAATTTTTGTGCTCATGTCGGCCAGCATGAACTGAACCCCTTGTAGATCAGAAAGTGGAGCGCCGAACTGGACACGTTGCTTTGTATAACGGATGGCATAATCAAACGCACCCTGAGCAATCCCGAGTGCCTGAGAAGCGATACCGATACGACCGCCATCGAGAGTGGCCATGGCCACGCGGAAACCTTTTTCAAGGTCACCAAGAAGAGCGTCTTTTGGAACTTTCACTTTATCGAAAGCAAGCTGACATGTTGAAGATCCGCGGATCCCAAGCTTGTCTTCTTCTTTGATAATCGAGAAACCAGGAGTTGTTGTCTCAACGATAAAACAAGAAATCCCTTTGTAGTCTGGAGTCTTTTTTGTCTTCGCGAAAACGATACAAATGCCTGCTTCTTTTCCGTTAGTAATCCAGTTTTTAACACCGTTAATTTCCCAGTGATCACCTTTATCTTCAGCAAAAGTTGTAAGTGAACCTGCATCTGATCCGGCATTTGGTTCAGAAAGACAGAAACATCCGATCCATTCACCAGATGCCATTTTAGGAAGATATTTTTTCTTCTGAGCTTCTGTTCCGAAGTTCAAAATCGGCCAGATTCCGAGTGAAGTGTGAGCTGAAACAAACACACCTGTAGAAGCACAGTTACGTGAAATTTCTTCAACGATAAGTGAGTATGACATGTAGTCCATGCCTGCTCCGCCGTATTCTTCAGGAACGTATGATCCCAGGAATCCGTTCTCTGCAAGTTTTGCGATCATCCCTTTCGAGATTTCACCATCGTGATCTACTTTCTGCGCCAGAGGAAGAACCTCTGAATCAGAGAATTTTTTAAGCATGTCACGGACTTCTTTATACTGTTCATCGAGCATCATATGAGTGTTTCCTTATTTAAAATTTGCTTTTCTTTTTTCTGTGAAGGCCGTTGTTCCTTCAATCATCTGTTCAGTCTGGAAGATTTTTCCAAATGCTTTTGCTTCAACTTTAAGACCTTCTTCGAGAGTCATCTCAGTGCCCTGCCGAAGAGTTTCTTTCGCTCTTGCGATCGCATATCCTGAGTTTGCTGTCGCAAGCTTAAACCAGTTCTGAGCGCCTTCAAGAAGTTTTGCTTTATCATCGAAAATCTCAAGAACGATTCCAAGTGATTTAGCTTCTTCACTTGTGACGTTTCTTCCAGAGAACATCATTTCCTTTGCACGTCTCTCGCCTACGATTCTGGCCAGACGTTGAGTTCCGCCGAAACCTGGAATCAAACCCAGCTTCACTTCCGGAAGTCCGAAAACAGCATTCTTTGAAGCGAAGATAAAATCACAGCTCATCGCCATTTCAAATCCACCGCCGAGAGCAAAACCATTTACAGCTGCAATCGTAGGGAATGGAAGCGATTCCATAAGTAGAGTCACTTGCTGACCAAGTTCTGCGAAAGCTTGCGCCTCACCGGAAGTCATCGGTTTCATCTCAGCAATATCCGCACCTGCGATGAAAGCTTTTTCACCTTCACCGATGAGAATAAGACCTTTAAGTTTTGCTGTTTGAAGCTCAGATAAACACGCTTTAAGTTCGCGGTGAACCTGAATGTTCAATGCATTTAATTTTGACGGACGATTGATCGTAAGAATTCCTACTTCGCCTGTCGTATCGAGAACTATTGTTTCAAAATTATTTGTCATAAGTGTAGAAACCTTTTCCGTTTTTACGACCGTATCTTCCGGCTGCAACATATTGCTTGAGAAGTGGACATGGTCTGTACTTCGTATCAGCAAGTCCGTCATGAAGAACGTTCATGATCGCAAGACACGTATCCAGACCGATGAAGTCAGCAAGTTCAAGCGGACCCATTGGCTGGTTTGTTCCAAGCTTCATAGCTGTGTCGATATCTTTAACTTCAGCTACACCCTCGTAAAGAGCGTAAACAGCTTCGTTAATCATTGGCATAAGAATGCGGTTAACAGCAAATCCAGGATAGTCTTTCGCGCGTACAAAAACTTTCCCCATTTTTTCAGAAGTAGCTGCAACCGTGTTGAAAGTTTCATCCGAAGTTTCAAGACCACGAATACCTTCAACAAGCTTCATCACTGGAACTGGATTCATGAAATGCATACCAGCGACAAGGTGAGGACGTTTTGTTACAGCAGCGATTTCAGTAATAGAAATTGAAGATGTGTTTGAAGCAAGAATGGCATCCGCTTTCACTACTTCATCAAGCTTTCTGAAAATATCAAATTTAAGTTCTTTCTTTTCAGTTGCTGCTTCAACAACCAGGTCACAGTTTTTGAGGTCGGACATTTCCATCGTTGCTTTGATTTTACCGAAGGCCTTTGAAGCATCGTCGGCCGTCCATTTGCCCTTTTCGGCGCCTTTATCGAGCTGCGTCTTAATAAAATTATGTCCAAAATCGAGAGAATTTTTGAATGCATCAAAGAGAATCACATCAAAACCAGTTTGAGCTGCAACCTGCGCAATACCGCGGCCCATTTGACCAGCACCAACAATTCCAATAACTTGAATGTTTTTCATAGGAGGATATTCCTTATATTATGATGATTTAGCTGGAGAAAAGTATCAAAGCGCGCAGGATTTGCCAAAGACTCTTATCGATTCACTATTGCCATGAAGGTGGTTCATAGTTTATAACATCGCAATATTTTTGAAAAAGAAAAGTTCACTTAGGAGAATACTGTGGCTAATCACAAATCATCAGTTAAAAGAGCAAAACAAGAAAAGAAACGTCGTATGACGAACAAAGTTAAAACTGCTGCTTCAAGAACAGCTGTTAAAGCACTACGTGAAGCTGTTGCTAAAGGCGACGCTACTACTGCTAAGACTCTTCTTGTAAAAGCTCAGTCACTTATCGCTAAACTAGCTAAGTCACCAGCTATGAAGAAGCAGACAGCTTCTCGTAAGACATCGCGTCTTACTAAGCTCGTTGCTACTCTTAATAAATAATTTGCCATAAGCACTTGATTTAAACAAAATTGAACCCAAAGTATGAATTATACTTTGGGTTTTTTTTTGCCCTTAAACAGGAGCTTTTATGAAGTCAGTTATCGCTATTATTTTCGGTTCATTGTTTCTCGTTTCGTGCGGTCTCCAATCAATTCCACAAGCAAACAACGCAGTTGAAGGTTCATGGGCAGAAGTTCAAAACCAATACAAACGTCGTTCAGACTTAATTCCAAATCTTGTTGAAGTCGTAAAAAAATACGCTAATCATGAGAAAGAAACTCTTGAAGCAGTCGTTTCTGCACGTGCGAAAGCAACAGCAGTCCAAATTGATCCTTCAAAAATTACTCCGGAAAAACTGAAAGAGTTCCAGGAAGCACAATCAGGTGTTTCACAAGCTCTCGGTCGTTTGATGGTTGTATCTGAGAAGTATCCTGATCTTAAGGCCAACGAAAACTTCCTAGGTCTTCAGAGCCAGCTTGAAGGAACTGAAAACAGAATTGCGATCGCTCGTCGTCGTTATATTGAAACTGTTCAGGAGTTCAATAACCTTGTTACTGTTTTCCCAACAAGCTTAACGAACTCAATCATTCACCACTTTGATAAGAAGCCTCAGTTCACTGCTAGTGAAGCTGAACAAGCTGCTCCACAAGTTAAATTCTAGTGCGGTATCTTCTCTCCTTAATTTTTCTCATTTCTTTAAATTTAAAGGCAGCTGAAACCACTCAGCTTCAGCTGCCTGCACTCTCTTCTCCGGTCATGGATCTTGCGGGAATGCTCAACGAAAGTGAGCGCGCTGATCTTTCAAACTACGCTTACGAAATCTTCACGCACAATGGCCCCCAGATCACCATCCTGACTGTGAACGATATGCAGGGATACCCCATTGAAGAATACTCGATACGAGTTGCAGAGAAGTGGCAGCTAGGGACTAAAGAAAAAGACAACGGTCTTCTTGTGATCATCGCAAAACAAGAACGCCAGATGCGTATTGAAGTTGGTAACGGAATAGAAGGTGAAATCACCGATTACGATACAACAAAATACACTCGTGAATTGTTTCCTCAGTATTTCCGTCGTGGCGAATTTCATGCAGGTTTAAGAATCTTCATGGAAGACGTCGCAGGAAGATTCAATATCAAGACAGAACCAGGCAACAGAGTCTTGAGACGTGCTCCACAAAGATCTCCGGTACGTGGTGGTAATTTTATTATCATCGCCATCGTGGCGATCCTTGCATTCGGCGCCATGCTTTTCAAAAACAAACTCGCTCGTGGATTGTTCACTGGTGTTGGTTTTACGGGTGTGTCTTTTTTCATCGGAATACCTGTAGCGATGCTCCTCGTAATTTTCTTATTCGGATTAGTTCTCGGTCTCGTTGGTGTAGGTAACTTCCTGACTGCACTTCTCTTCTCCGGCCGCGGTGGCGGTGGTGGATATGGAGGCGGTGGTTTTGGTGGTGGCGGCGGCGGCTGGAGTGGCGGCGGTGGCGGCTTCTCTGGTGGCGGATCTTCGGGGAGCTGGTAATGAAACAAATTATGTTACAAGAAGATGTTAAACTCGTTGAAGATCGTCTGAAGCATTTTGAAACTGCTACAGGTTGCGAATTGTTACTCGTGTGTGCACAATCTTCTGATTTATATCCGGCAGCTAGCTGGCGTTTTGCGATGATCTCTGGATTCATCCTGACTTTCATTTTCAGTCTATTTTTTGAATTCCATCATGGTTACCTGTGGCCGGTTGCGATGTTTACCGTCACTGTCTTCATGCTGTGGGTAGGTCATTTTGACTGGGCAAAAAAACTTGCTTTAAGTGATCTTGAAATTAACCGTGAATCATTTGAGAAAGCGGTTGAGTATTTCCATACTCTCGGAACATCAAAAGTTTCTCACAAGACGACGGCCATGATCATGGTTTCAATTCTTGAGAGAAAAATCTATGTTCTCGTAGACGAGAAACTTAAATCCGAAATTTCACAGGCCGAACTTGATGAG
>JBEIQF010000162.1:0-7108 GCA_040376635.1 Halobacteriovoraceae bacterium | reverse complement strand
CATGGAAAGAACTTTCATGGGGGAATTGCAGGGATGTTATCTTTACTCACGTCACTCAAATCCGACTGTTACAATTTTCGGTCAGAAAATGGCAGCGATGGAGGGAGCGGAAGCAGCTCTTGGAGTGGCAAGTGGTATGGCGGCTATTGCATGCACGATCTCACAGCTGATGAAGGACTACAAAAATGGTCACATCATTACTTCTCAAACTGTTTACGGTGGTACTTACGCTCTTTTCAAAAATATTCTTCCTACTCAGGGAGTGAATGTTTCGTTTGTAGAGATGACTGATTTGAAAGCCGTTGAAGCTGCCATCACCAAAGACACGAAAGTTCTGTACACTGAGGTTTTGAGTAATCCACTCCTTACTATCTCTGATATCTCTGCTCTTTCAAAACTCGCTAAGAAATACAATTTGAAACTTGTTGTTGATAATACATTCACACCAATGATTGTGCAGCCTCTGAAACTTGGAGCTGACGTTGTTATCCACTCTTGCACTAAATACATATCCGGATCAAGTGACTTCATCGCTGGTGCGATTTGCGGATCAAAAGAATTCATTGGTTCACTCATTGATGTAAACACTGGAATGGTGATGCTCACTGGACCAGTGATGGATCCAAGAGTCGCTCATGAGCTTTATCTTCGTATGGACCACCTTGGCATCAGAATGAAGGCACACTCTGAAATGGCCCTGTTCCTTGCTCAAAAGATGCAACAGGAAGGATTGACTGTAATCTATCCGGGTCTTGAAACTCATTCTCAGCATAGTCTTTTCAAGAGTATCGCCCTGGAAAATGCAGGAGCAGGTGCTATCCTCACTCTTGAGTGCAAAACATCTGACGAAGCGAGAGATCTTGCAACGGAATTACAGAATCAGAAATTCGGGCTCTATGCCGTTTCTCTTGGATTCTCACGTACACTCATGAGTTGTTCAGCTAAGAGTACGTCGAGTGAAATTCCTGAAGACGAAAGAAAGAAGATGGGACTTTCTGAAGGCCTACTTCGTTTTTCTATCGGATTCACAGGAGACAAGGACGAAATGTGGGATCGTTTCATCAAGAGCTATAAAAAAGTCGTTAAGTAATTCGATTACCTGGATTTATTGAAAGCATCCATCACAGAACGGATGAATTCGTTATCCAGGTTTTTCTTCAGCATACCCATCCAATATTCTTCTTTCATATTTGGTAGAGAGCCAATCTTGTACATTTTTCCGGCGTTCACCCAGGTTTTCACAGAGTCTTCACCCATAACAAGTAGTCCTTCTCCTCTTGAGGCGAGCTCTTTCTGTAAAGCTGTATCCTGTGCCTCTACAGTGATTTCAAACTTCAATCCCTTCTGAAGCATGTACTTTTCAAAATCGTGACGAAGCTGGTTCTGGAAGCCGGGAAGAATAAAAGCGTGTCCATCGAGAGATTGCGGAAATTTCTTTTTTAATGGCAGATAATTTTTTGATCCCCAGATGGAAAGTGTTTCTGTTCCAAGTGCTGTATAAATAACTTCTTTGTTGGAACTCATTGGCTTGAAGTTTCCGATGAATCCATCGGCCTTCCCCGCGATCAAAAGAGCAAAAAGTTCCTCTCCGTTTCCTTCGATTACTTTGATATGCATTGGCCTTACTTTCTTCAAGACTGAGATCGCATTCGCCATCATCGTTTTAGGAACTGACTCCTGAATCGCAAGTGTAATTTCTTTGTAACCTGTTTCAGTTGCATGACCCATGTTTGAGATGAGTTCATCTTCAAGACTTTTGATAGCCTTGGCATATTTTAAAACATATTCACCAGTCGGTGTGATATGCAGGCGCTTACCTTTACGTTCAAAGAGTTCCACCTCCAACCATTGCTCAAGTTGCTTAAGTTGTGCACTGAGAGCTGGCTGACCAACCAGCAGCTTTTTGGAGGCTCCCGAGAGAGATCCTTCCTCTGCAATAGTGAGAAAGTACTTAAGATGCTGAAGATTCAACCATTTAACCATGTTTTCCTTATTTCGATATAATCGAACAACTTAATCAATATTATATATTTTTTCAAAATACAAATCCAGTGCATAATGCAATACACCAGGGAGTAGCCCCGCTTACACAATGTAAGTGTCTTCTATCGTCAATACGAGCTAACCGCTCCGGAGAAGACTTAAAACGGCAAGACTGAAAACTTTTTTAAGGAGGTTTTCTTTGTTACGTTTTTACGTCTTATTAGCACTTTTATTTACAACCGCATGTAGTTCAACTCCCGATACAAGACCTGTATCGGAGACTTTTGATCACTACGACATGCCATCAATGAGAAGGTAATATTTATGAAAACTTTGACTAAAGAGATTCAGGTAAAGATTACTCCAAGCCAAGCTATCGATCTTCTTAAAAAAGGAAACGAGCGTTTCGTAAACAACCTCAAAGTTAATCGTAACCTTCTTCAACAGGTAAACGAAACTTCCGATGGTCAGCACCCTTTTGCAGTTGTCATCAGCTGTATGGATTCAAGAACTTCAGCGGAATTGATTTTTGACCAAGGCCTCGGCGATATCTTCAGTATCAGAGTTGCCGGAAACGTGATCAATGAAGAAATTCTGGGAAGTGCTGAGTACGGATGCAAAGTTGCTGGCTCAAAAATCATCATGGTGATGGGCCACACTAACTGTGGCGCGATTAATGGTGCGGTTTCTGATGTTGATCTTGGACACCTGCATTTCATTACGAGCAAGATTAAGCGTTGCCTTCCTCCGATCATGAAAGAGAATAATCATCTTACTCATGGAGATATCTGCGCCAAGGCTACGAAAGAGAATGTTCTTCTTGGCATTAAGGACCTGAAATACAATTCAACGATTCTTGCTGATATGGTGAATAAAGGTGAGATCAGAATTGTTGGTGGTGTCTACGATCTTAATACTGGGATCGTGGAATTTATCGACGGGGAAAACTAATAATTATTATTCAAAAAAAAAGGGCCTTAAAAAGGCCCTTTTTTTTTGCTTAAATTGTAGAGTGAGTCTCGAGCGTCTTAGGATGGATGAGCTCAGTAGAGTTTTTATAGATCCTTGGCGTCTGGTAAAGATACTTGAGCGCCTTCCATTTCGGCATATGCTTATATTTCGTCGGATATTTTTCAACTAACAGTTTATGGATCTTCTTAGAGTGAGCACAAGATACTCTCGGAAAGAGGTGATGCTCAACATGGTAGCCAAAGTTAAGGTGAAAGAATTCCTGGAATTTATTCGTCGTTACAGTCAGTGAGTTCTCAAGTGGGTCATTCACTTTCGTAAGAGGCGAGATATTGTGATTCGTTGAGATATAGCTCAGGATCGAATAATTCTGAACAAGGAAAGGGATGAGTACTAACCATAGGAAGTTCTCAGATCCCACGAAGTAAACATAACTTCCAAGCGCGACCAGGATAAAGATGAACTCACGAGTTACCTTTGCGTGATCCATGTTCGCCCACATCTTATTCTTAAAACGCATGTAAGAGTGGTTAATGATCGACTGGAATGAGAACCAGTAGAAGAAATAGAAGTAACTCACAGGGTTTTTAGAGCCCGGAGAAAGGTCGAATACAAAGCGCATGAATTTGCTACGCTTATAAACAGACAGAGTAGGGAATGCATCAGGATCTTTATAGATCAGCTGGGTATTTCCGTGGTGAAGAGTGTTATGCCAGAAGCGCCAGTAAGTTGGTGAAACAAAAAACGGAGTCAGCGCGATTGTCCCAATCACATCCTGGAAGAAACGGGATTTTACGATTGAGCCGTGAAGAGTCTCATGTGCAAAGAAGCCAAGGCTTGTATTGAGCTGACCAATAGCGAATGCAATAAGAAGCTTAACGTACCAAGCTGGATTGATCATCATCACAACAGCAATCAACGAAACGTTGATAGCAAGGAATGTGAAGAAGTAACCAAGGCGTGCTGGATTTCTATGGAACACTTCTTCCGGAAGGAACTTCTTAAGTTCTTGCTGGTAAGAAGAAAGAGATTTCAAATGAGAGTCTGGCTTAATGTCTGAATTTGTAACTTCCTTATCGCAAAGATTAGGTACAAGTAGAGTGGGCTCAGCGTGTGTATCTAAGTTCAAAAACGTTTCCTCGTTAAAATGTCTCAGCACGTTAGCAAAGGAATCTTATTTTTTAAAGTCTAGACTGCTAATTTGCCGATACGTACCTTAAGGTGCCGGAAGTACTAAAAGAGAAAGTATTTCTATCTGCTGGATATTACGCCTTAAGGAATTTCTAACTAGTGAACGCTTAAAGACGGCTGGGCCTTCACCCGATGGAAAAAATCAAAATCGATAGGAAGTGAAGGTCCCACCCAGATCGGATTCTCATGATCTTTGAAATCATCACCACTATCTTCATGTACTAAAATTGAAAGTCCCTCGTGATTAGATTTCAGGAATGAAAGTACTGCTCCCAGACTGTTTTCATTAAAATGTACTTCGGCCATCGGTAGATGATGGGGACCAACTTTAATATCATGAAATTTCCAAAGCTTTAAATGTTGCTCTTCCAGCTTTGTGAGTTTAGTAACCAGCGTTTCCGCAATCGGTTTTTGGTGAAGTTCGAAATAAATGTGTGCGTGATATTTTGTCATTTAGCCACTATGGCCCAATAGGTGGTATTGGTATATTCAATGAAAATAATGTTTAGTATAGGTTAAAGGCAATGGTTAAAGGTGTCTCGATAATCAAAAGACAATCTCAATTTTAAGGCTAATGCCTTCAAATTCGCTCTCTTATGAATTTGTATTTCTTTCACAACCCGTAGATCTCGAAATAAAAATTAGTATATTCCCGCCACACCCCTAGGAGATTTTTATGAAGCATATATTTGTTGCCGCTATTGGCTTGTTATACGCCTCTCTTTCATTAGCTCAAGATTTTCTACCCGCCAGAGTTGAAACGAAAGGCGGTTACTACAAAATTCTCACTAAATGTGCGATGGAAGACCAAGAAGGAAAATGCCAGTCCTTTTACTTCTATTACTCAACTCCTGGTCATTTTGAAAACACGGCACCTATTATTGAATTGATTACACCTGTTGCCTTTACTGCAACCCAAGTAGAAGAACTAAAGATACATGGGCTTTATTATAATGTGTTGAATGGCGGTGATGCTTTCGTTACAACTGAAGACTTTTCAGAAGGTCTTAATGTTGTCTGGATCCCACTTGCATTTGGACTGGACGTTGTTGGAGGGGCCATGGGGACTCCTTTCTTTGCTGCTCACAAAGTGATTTCAAACTTTAAATATAAAAAACTGATCAAAGCACTCGAAAAAAAATCTAACATTAAGATGAGTCATCAGGGACTTCAGATACTCGTTTCTGATCTTTGTCAGATCGGTAAAAATACTGTTTATAGAGCGGTTGAAGCCGAATATGGTTATCAGTATGCTAATAAAAATGTTGGTGGTTGCGGATTTGTTAAAACGAAATGAATCGCTAACAAAGAGATACATATGTTATCAAAAGAAGAAATGCATAAGGAATATTTACGACAGGCAGTCACCTTGGCACAGAAAAATAAAGCTCAAGGTGGGAGACCATTTGCAGCAGTTCTAGTCAAAGATGGAAAAGTGTTATCCACTGGAGTAAATGAATTGATAAAAACGCATGATGCATCTTCACATGCGGAGCTTGTGGCGATTCGATCGGCCACAATAAATCAAAAAAATGTTAATCTCGAAGGTTGCACCATCTATGCAAGTGGGCACCCATGTCCGATGTGTCTTGCTTTAATACTCATGACAAATATCGAATCTGTGTTCTATGCCTATGACAACCAAGATGCTGAACCTTATGGATTATCTAGTGAGCAGACATATAAAAAGCTTGGAATAAACAAAGAGAATGTTCCATTTCCATTAACCAAACTTGATGTTGGTATTACTGCTGAGGACGTTTACAAATAGGAAATGTACTATCGTAAAATTCAAAAGGGTCCGATCGGACCCTTTGAATTTTAAATTAAGTGGTGGCTCCCCCGAGACTCGAACTCGGACGTTGTTGCCAACGGCGGATTTTGAATCCGCTACGTCTACCATTCCGTCAGGAAGCCACGAGCTACCAATATTAGTGATTTGGGCATTGTCCGTCAATTAAGCGCTTAGCGTAATTTTACGAGTTCAAGTGCCTCTTTAATAGAAAATCTCAAAAAATTCGGGCCTAGATGTTTTTTTAATTCGTTGTTTGAGATGAGACACGAAAATTTCAGGTAATCCAGAAGGTATTCAGGCACATCGATATTGAGCTTTTTTAGGGCGCTATTGAGTCCTCCAGCAAGCATCATAGGAAAAGGTATGCCTCTGGTATCGACCACTTTGAGGGCATCACGAAGGGAAATAAAATCACTTCCAGCTACGTTATAGGTTCCCGTTGGAACTGAGTCGAGAGATCGATAGAGGATATGGGCCATATCGAATTCATGAATAAATTGAAAGAACGGATTGTAATCGAGTGGGCTGAGGGCCACCGGTCCTGAAAGAAATCTCGTCATCGCATTCTGAATCTGTGTGCCGATGATGTTACAAGGACGAAGAACAACCGTAGAAATGCTGTTTTGGTTTTTCCACATCCAGTTCGTACAGATCTGGTCCATTTCAATGACGTCGCGAAGTTCAGGATGTCTGATACTTCCGCGAAGAGGAGCATCTTCGTTCAGGAAAATAGAGTTGTCAGGAAGTGCGCCGTAAACGTGGAACGTTGAGAGAATCACGACTTTCTTCACTCCGTTTCTTTCACACAAATCTAGAATACGGTTAGTACCCATAATAGAAAGATCGATTCTTTTTGCGAGTACATTCTGTTCGTTTGAAGAATGGCTGATTCGACCGAGGTGATAAACCACATCGAAGTGGTGAGTGCGGAAAAGATTCTCAAAATTACCACGAGAGTATTTAAGATTCACCGGAGTCAGATTTTTTAATTGAGGAACTTTACTTACATCTCTTGAATCAATTCCGATGATTTCCCAATCAGGATGTTCTGTCAGGATAAGACGTGCTGTCATCTGGGCGAGACCGCCAGCAATTCCAATAATAAGAATTTTCTTTTTATTCTCGGAGCTCACTTGTGCTCCTTGTTTCTGAATTCTTTGATGACGTATT
>JBEIQF010000333.1:0-3700 GCA_040376635.1 Halobacteriovoraceae bacterium | reverse complement strand
TCAAGGGCAAAACTCTGTCATGCCTGTAAGGATTACTCTCTCTAATTTACAGGATCACTGGTGCCAGAACTTTACCTAACCTATAACGTGGCATCCAACAGGGAGAAATCTATGTTTAAGAAATTTATGTGCCTGATTACAGTTGCACTTATCAGCGGAACCGTCTTTGCGGGTCCTACAAAAGGTACATGTACTGGAACTCATCGTGGTCAGAAGATTGTCTTCAAGGGCCTTATTTTGAATATGTCGGACACGGACACTGGTCGTGGAACTATTTCAGTGAATGGTCGTGTAGTCGCAGGATTTGAAGGTGAAGACCTTCGAATCAATTATCTGTTTCAGACATTCAAGGTGAGAAACAACCACGGTGATCTGGTTGAAGGCCGAGTCAATAATATGATCAAACAGACGGGCGTCATCAAGAGACTATATGTCCCGGGTTATGGAATTGATTACCGCAACATTCCGATGGCCTGTACAAGAAATTAACTAAATGGGGAACTTCGGTTCCCCTTTTTATTGGCATAAATCCTGCTTCCTCTTTCTTGGAGGATATATTTATGACCAAAAAGCTCGAGTCTGGAAAAGCGCGTCTCATCAAAGGCTCTTTACTCTATGCATGGGAAGAATTGAAAACCATGAACATGGTAAAAATCCGTGCTCTTGGAAGAATCCTTTCCGGCTATCTTCGTATGAAATTTTCTGAAAAAAAACCTACTCGTGATGCACGCAATTCAGATTTTTCACTAAACGGTCGCTGATCACTTTAAGTGGAAGAATTCCTGAATTCAGAAGAGCATCGTTGAAGCACTTCTCATCTAAAATAGTGTCCGGCTTGTCGTTCACACGGGCCTTCGTATCCTTAATGATCTTGTAACCGTAATAATAGGATGGGGCCTGTGCCGGATAAATGTAGCTGTATCTTTTAAGCTCTGATATTGCGAGACCATTTGAGAATCCCAATTCTTTTGTAAATAACTGCAGGACTCTTTCAGGTTTTATCAATCCAAGATTGAGCTCCGGATCGAGGAACATTCTGGCCTGTCTCCATAATAAGCGTTGCAAGAAAATGAGTTTAACTTCGTCCGACATGTGTGGATAAATCATGTCTTCAGAATATAATCCCCAACCTTCAATATTCGCCGAACTAAAAGCAAAGTGACCTCTTGCGATTGTTGTCTTGGAGTCACCAAATCGTTCAAACTGCAAAGCATGACCTGGAATTGCTTCGTGGGCGGTCAGTGTATAAATTGCTTCCGGAAAATTATAATCATTCATGCCTTTTGAATCCTGCACTTTAGGAAGAATGAATTGCGGCGGCAATTTGCTTTTCATGAGCCATGGCGAAGAGATGAAGGCCGGGTTCGGTGCCATCTGGGTCTCTAAGGGCGAAGCAAAGCGGAGTGAGTAGTCTGGTCGTTTATTTAACGTCAGGAGTTTTTTATCCTGGATAATTTTAAATATTTCATCAGCGGTGGCGCCATAAAGACTCATGAGTTCTTTATCATCAAGAGTGCTTCTCTCTCGCATGAACGAGATGACACTGGCCGGGTCTTTGTGTTCAAGATTTAGACTCGTTCCCACTTTAAAGGCGAGCTTTTTAAAAATATTGTACGTTTTTTTATAATCCTGAGATGCGTTCTGGATAAGTTCTTTTGGTCCCGAATAGACACCATAAGATTTCAGTTTAAAAGTATAGACCTTTTCAGGCATGACACTTGAATTGCGTGCATAAGGATAAACTTTTTTCTTAAGAAATTTTCTGTAATCCTCTTCCTGAAGTTTGAACTCTTCAAAGTCTCTTTTCCATTCATCAGACTTCCAGGTTGAGAGCAATTTCTCAATTCCTGCCAGGAATTTATCCGAATGATCAAAATAATTCTGAAGCTCAACTTTAGAAGGCCAGAATCCACGTTTTGAGTTTTGTGAAAGATAGTTCATGCGATAAAGCATGAACGAAGTGTATCCATCGACAAGCGGCAGAGTGGAGCCCTCACCTCTGACATACTTCCTGAAACGTGCCATGGCATTGGCCGTTTTATGCTGAGGCAAGTTTTTACCAAAGTAATAGCTGAGAGTATTATATAAATGCTGAGAAATGGGAAGGAAGGGAACGATCCCCGCTTCTTTCACAAGCTCGAACTCCTCCATGCGAAGGCGAGCAACATCAAGAAGAATATTGATATCAGTTCTTAGCTCTGGATTCTTTTCTGTCTCAAGGAATCGAACAAACTTCTCTTTCCATTTATAGGCATGTGAGTATCTTTCCTGGTCGTAATTCTTTGAAAATGAAGTGATGGCAGCATCAAATTTTTCAAGCCCCAGAATTGAATATTCTTCCGGATCAAGTGCCGCCAGTGTATTCAGATAGGCCTTTGAAATCTTATCCGAGTCCTTTTTCCAGTTAGTAGAGGTTCTCGTCTTCTGAGTCGAGCAGGATAAGGCAACCATAAGACAGAAAAAAATCACGTAATTATTCATACTTAAATTCTAGTGAAGGTCATCCTATTGTCCAGATTTTTAACACCCCTGCCTTAGTTTACAGCCCTCAGTCCAGAATCCCGGGTTTCTGGATAAAATTCCCTCATATCGCTTTAAACAGGAGATTTTTATGAAGGCCCTATTCTTTTTGATGCTTATGGTTTCATCACTGGTGAATGCCCAGACAAGAACTGAGTACAGAGACCTTAGTGACCGAGCTCACGTCCCTCTTTATGATTGTTCAATCTTTAATAATCAGCGCCATCAGGCACGCTGTAATGATCTGAAGGCCGGTGAATATATTCGCTTTGAAAATCGTGGTTATGCCATTAACTGTTATGACCTGAGATCTCGTACACAAATGTGTCTTCGTTTTGCTGATGAACTCTTCTTTAATGCTTCAACAATGATTAACTGTGATTACATCAGAGATGCAGTTGCCGCGAGACAATGTCAGATCACGAAGCTTGGTTACTTTGAAGGAAAATTCTACGACCGTGGTTCTGATCGTCGCGACGACAGACGAGATGACAGACGTTATGACAACCGCGGAGGTTACTCTTCATCATCAACAACTACGACGACAACAACAGTCATTGATAATGGCCCGGTTTATTCATCAACAACAACTTGTGACGTTCGTTCATACGACCGTGCACTTGAGCGTTGGAGAATCAAAAATGAAGAGCAGAGAAAGAAAGGCCAGACTCGCGCTGCAGTTGGTGTTCTCACAACAATTGGCGGAATCATCCTAAGCGGCTCAAACAACCGTACGACAAGAACAATCGGTCAGGGGTTAACGATCGGTGGTGTTTTCCTTACGACATGGGGTCTCGTAGAAATGATTGATGCCGATATCTCTTACCCTCACATGGATCCTTACTGTAAAACAACATGGGTTCAGGAACAGAGAATGGTTGTGATTGAAGAACAGCAGTGTGTGACGACTCGTTACTCTGAGAATAATCGCCACTCTTCACGCTACTACTATGAAGTAAATTGTTCGAATAAGCGTTATGTGACATTTGAAGAATTCAGACCATGGAATGAAGGAAGATCAATATCAACTTACAATTCTTATAACTACTAATAAAAAGGGCCCGAAAGTAATCTGTACCCTTAATTTTGTACACTTAAATAAAGCCGCTAAACAGCCCTCGGTACTCTGCCGGGGGCTTTTTATTTAAGGCTTTTTGCGGTCTCTCGTAGTTGTAATACG
>JBEIQF010000159.1:0-7193 GCA_040376635.1 Halobacteriovoraceae bacterium | reverse complement strand
TCTGGTAAGACACTTATTGCTCAATCACTTGCTAAGTTTTTGAACGTTCCATTCGCGATTGCGGATGCTACGACTCTTACTGAAGCTGGTTACGTAGGTGAGGACGTTGAGAACGTGATCCTTTCACTCCTTCAGAACTGTGATTTCGATGTTGAGCGTGCTCAGCGCGGGATCGTATACGTGGATGAGATCGATAAGATTGCACGTAAGTCTGAAAACCCATCTATCACTCGAGACGTATCTGGTGAAGGTGTACAACAAGCACTTCTTAAACTGGTTGAAGGATCAGTGGCGAACGTTCCTCCTAAGGGCGGTCGTAAACATCCTCAGCAGGAATACATCCAGGTTGATACGAGAAATATTCTCTTCATCTGTGCTGGTGCTTTCGTAGGTCTGGATAAGATCATCGAGAAGCGTATGACGAAGTCTAAATCTGTAGGTCTTACGGCCCAGAATACGAATGAGAAGAAAGAGAAGTCTCACCTTGAAAATCTTGGTGCTATCGAGCCTGAGGATTTAGTGAGATTTGGTCTAATCCCTGAGTTTATCGGACGTCTACCAGTGACTGCAATGCTGGAAGAACTTGATGAAGCAGCGCTTTGTTCAATTCTTACTGAACCAAAAAACGCAATTGTGAAGCAGTATCAAAAACTTTTTGAATTTGACGGTATTGATCTGGAATTCACAGATGATGCAGTTAAAGAGATTGCCCAAACTGCTCTACACAGGAAAACAGGTGCACGTGGACTTCGTTCTATTATTGAACAAGTTATGTTGGATGTGATGTATGACCTGCCAGGTAACGAGAAAATCGCGAAGTGTATCATCACTAAGGACTCGATAACTGGTGCGGGCAAGCCTGTTCTTGAAGAAGGCGAGCGTAAAAAGAAACTTGAGGGTAAAGCTGGGGCCAAAGCGGCCAAGAAAATTGAGAACGCATCATAAAATTGTAAATAGTTCTTACTTTTTAAACAGAATCTAACTAAAAGTAATCGTTATTATCAGTCGGGCCGGGAAAAACATTCCCGGCCCTTTTTTTTGTATATTTGATTTTCATTTTCGTGGGATAATAATTTTAAGAGACCTCATGAATGAGGTTTGTTCGAAGACAGTAAGGCGCAGGAGGTGCTATGTCCGATAAGAAGTCTGAAGCTGTAAATAACTTCCCACTCCTTCCACTAAGAGATGTCATCATCTTTCCACACATGGTTGTTCCTCTTTTCGTAGGCCGAGAGAAATCTATCTCTGCTCTTGAAAAGGCAGCTAAGAATGGAAATGAACTTTTCCTCGTAACACAAAAAGATGCTTCTGTTCTGAATCCAGAACGTGAAGATGTTTACGACATCGGTACAGTCGTTAGTATCATTCAGATGCTAAGACTTCCTGATAACACTGTTAAAGTTCTCATCGAAGGTAAATACCGCGCGAAGATTAAAAACTTCCGTTGTGAGAACGATGGTTACTACTCTGAAGTAGAAAAATGTGCTGACGTAATCGAATCAGATGTTGAAGTTGAAGCTTCAATGAGATCTGTGAAATCGATCTTCGAGCAGTATGTGAAGCTTAATAAGAGAATTCCTCCTGAACTTCTCATGAGCATCTCATCTATCACTGATCCTTCTCGTCTCGCTGATATCATCGTTGCACACTTAACGATGAAAATCCCTGAGAAGCAGGACATCCTGAACGCTGTAAACGTTGATACACGTCTTCAGCTTCTTCTTGAGAAAATGCAGGGTGAAATCGAAATCATTAACGTTGAAAAGAGAATCCGTTCACGTGTGAAAACACAGATGGAAAAATCTCAGAAAGAATACTACCTGAATGAGCAGATGAATGCGATTCAGAAAGAGCTTGGTAATAAGGACGAGAAGTCTGATGTTGCTGAGATGGAAGAAAAGCTTAAAGCTAAGAAAATGCCTGATGATGCTCGTGAAAAAGCATTCAAAGAGCTTCGTAAGCTTAAGTCTATGTCTCCAATGTCTGCAGAAGCAGCAGTAGTACGTAACTACCTAGACTGGATGATCACTCTTCCTTGGGATGAGTACACTCATGATGATAACTCTGTAGCGAAAGCTCGTGAGATCCTTGATGCTGATCACTACGGTCTACAGGATGTGAAAGAGCGTATTGTTGAATACCTTTCTGTCCGTTCACTTGTTAAAGATGACACTCGTGGGACTCTACTATGTCTTGCAGGTCCTCCAGGTGTTGGTAAAACATCAATTGCTAAATCACTAGCTGAATCACTTGGTCGTAAGTTCGTTCGTATTTCACTTGGTGGGGTACGTGATGAAGCTGAAATCCGCGGTCACCGTCGTACATACGTAGGTGCAATGCCAGGTAAGATCATCCACGCTCTTAAAAAAGCCGGTACATCTAACCCAGTTATCCTTCTCGATGAGATCGATAAAATGTCATCTGACTTCCGTGGTGATCCAGGTGCAGCAATGCTTGAAGTATTGGATCCGGGTCAGAACAAGACTTTCGGTGACCATTACATCGAGTGTGAATATGACCTTTCAAAAGTTATGTTCATCATGACTGCAAACGATCTAGGTGCTATCCCAGGTCCACTTCGTGACCGTATGGAAATCATCCATATCGCGGGTTACACACCTGATGAGAAACAACAGATTGCTAAGAAGTACCTTCTTCCAAAAGCATGGGATTCACACGGTCTTAAAAACTACCCTGTGACTCTTTCTGATAAAGTGTTCTCACAAGTTGTTCGTGGTTATACAAAAGAAGCGGGTGTACGTGAGCTTGAACGCTTGATGAACACAATCGCTCGTAAGATCGCAACAGAAGTTGTTACTGAAGATATCAAGGAAGGTCGTAAGTTCGCTGTAACTGAGAAGAACCTTGAGAAATACCTTGGCCCACTTAAGTACGACAGAACTGGAATTGAAGAGCAGCCTCAGGTTGGTCTCGTAAACGGTCTAGCTTGGACTTCAGTTGGTGGTGAACTTCTTCACATCGAAGTAGTGACAGTACCAGGTAACGGTAAGATTCAGGTAACAGGGAACCTTAAAGATGTAATGAGAGAATCAGCTTCGGCAGCTCTTTCATATGTACGCTCGATCTCTAACCGCCTTGGTGTAGATCACGAGTGGTACTCTAAGAACGACATTCACATCCACGTACCAGATGGTGCTACTCCAAAAGATGGCCCTTCAGCAGGTATCACGATGGCGACTGCTCTTACTTCAGCTATCGCTGGCATTCCTGTTCGTCAGGACGTAGCGATGACTGGTGAGATCTCTCTAAGAGGTCGTGTACTTCCGATCGGTGGTCTTAAGGAGAAAATCCTTGCTGCTAAACAAGCAGGTATCACAACTGTCATCATTCCTAAGAAGAATGAAAAAGACATCGTGAAGATCCCTGATGAGATCAAAGCTGGAATCGAAATCCGCCCTGTAACAGAAGCGGAAGAAGTTCTAAGAGTTGCTCTTAACCTTACTAAGCCAGAAGAATTCATGAAAGCTCGCGCTCTCAAAGTTCTTGATGGTGAAGCAAACCTCGAAGTTGCTAACTAAAAATCACTTCTAAGCCCGGCTTCGGCCGGGCTTTTTTTTTGCCTTTGGAAAATGAATGGGTCTTAAAGATAAATATAACTACCTCAAAGGTTTAAATAATTCAGTTGTAGATAAACGTATTAAAGAATTAGCTGCCAAAAAATACAAACCGAATCAATTATATTTAGAGATGTCGAAACTTTTTGATGAGTTTTGTACACCCTTAGAAAAGTTGCTTTGAAATCTTAAGTTTCACCATCTCTAGAGTTGTTGCCACACATAAGAATCTCTCATTATATAAACAAAAGACATTGCACCGCTATCGGTGTTGCCATGCACACTTCAGTTCTGAAAAATTGCCTACTATTTAAAAAAACTCCTTCCATTACAATTGGATTATTCACTACTTGAAAGGAGTTCTCTTGAAGTTTCTATTGATGCTCGCGTTCGTTGTTTCATGTTCATCTCATCATCACGATCCATCTCCGGCCGAAAAAGCCGCCATGGCAGAGGCAAAATCGAAGTTTAAAGCTGATCCGGGTACAGCATACGCTACATTTGAATCAGCACTAGGGAAGCCATCTCAGTGTGTAGAATTCGCCGAGCATAAGTATTGCGAGTGGACTGAACAGAAGCAGATTAATCATTTCAAAAGCGATGCCTTCGTTTCACAAGTTAAGTCACCAGAGAAACCTTTTAATTACGAAATCGATCGTGAAGCTATCAGTGGCGATCAGAAATCTGAAAAGAAATATCAAACTGTACCGGGAGCTAAACGCCTGTCTGTATCTGGTCTTGAGTGGAAAAAGTTTTATCCGCAAATCGCGAAAACTTTAAAAGCTGCAGGTCTTGAAATTGGAAAGGCCGATCAGCAACTTAAAATCAGCTTCGGTCTGAAAGATCTTCCGGGCAAAGTAGTGAAGCGATACCTTACTATGACTGCCGTTCAGAAGAATGAAGAACTCTGGAAAGTGAGTGTTTCAAGTCAGGGAAGTACAAGAGATCTCGCTCAGGTTATGCCGGCACTTCTTCTTGCTTCCTATGATCTCGTCAGCGAACCAACGAATGAAACTAAGTCGATGATCATCAGCGATTCTAGTCTTCACATGATTGGTTTCAGACATTACCTACAGACTAAATAAGGATTTATCATATGAGTATCAACTGCCCAAAATGCAAAGTACCTACAAAACCTTTCACTCTCGATGCTGATCTTCAATTCGACAGATGCGATAGCTGCCACGGGATGTGGATGGATAAAGGGGAGCTTGGCAGGACGGCAGGTGATACTCATGATTTTCTCGATCATCAAAAAGCGATGACTGGACCCAAGACCGATTACCATTGTCCGAAGTGTCCAGCGGGAACAAAACTTCATGAAATCGCCTATGCACCCAACACAAAGCTCATCGTTGAAGTCTGTAAGGCCTGCGAAGGCGTATGGCTCGACTCAAGGGAATTGCCGCAAATACAGGGAATTCTAAGAAAGCATCGAATCGAAGAGAAGAAAAAAAGGTTACAGGGCCTGTAACTTTTACACCGGCACCACAGTAAGTAGCTGAATTACGTTATTCTGCACGGGATTTAAACCCCTGGAGAATAAAATGAAAACGACAACATTCGCTGTTAAAGCGTCTCTCATTGCTACTATGATCTTGTCTGGACAATCATTCGCGCAGTCATTGCCGGATGAAATCAACGGTCCAAAATACGAGCAAATTTTTAATAATCTCTCGACAGTTCTCTCTCAGAAAATTGCTGATTACGAAAAACTTTCTGCTGATAAAGCAGCGATTGAAAAAACGATCGCTCAGATGGAGAAAGATTCTGTTGAAATTCCAGCTCGTAATGCTGAACTTCAGAGAATCATCCAGGCAAAACGTGATGATATCTCTCGCATCAACAGCGAGATCCAGGGCCTTGAAGGCGTACTTGGAAAAATTATCGAAGATCTTCGCCAGATCGATGCAAACCTTGCAAGACTTCGCACAGATGTTGACCAGCAGTCGAGAGAGTCTCAGAGACTTCAGCAAGACCGAAACAGAATTGCTCAGGACTTAGCTCAAGCGAACCAGGTTCTTTCGAGAGAAATGAATGATGAGAACCGCTCAATTCAGGAATTGAATAAACTAGGCGGAGAGTATAAAGGTGCTGAAGAAAGACGTATGGAAGTAGAGCGTGACCGCGCTGAACTTATCCGTAACGTTGATCGTTTTAAAGTTGAACTCGTTCAAGCTAACAGAAACATCAATCAGAACAACAATGCTCTTGCTCAGAAAAAGCCAGCTCTCGCTGATGCTCAATCAAAACTTCCGGGAGTAAAAGCTGAAATCGCAACTGTAGAATCAACACTTTCTCAGATTGATGTAACTCTTAATCCTAAAAAAGCTCAGTTAAATGCAATGAAAGCTGAGATGGCACGTCTTTCTCCAAATATTGCTCGTCTTACGAATGAAAATAAAGCTCTTCAGCAGCAGATCGATGCTAACCAGGCACGTATTAATTCTTCAAACGTGAATGCTTTGACTGCTAAACGTGACGGTCTTGAAAGTGAAATCGCCTCTGTTAAAGCTACAATCAATAATAACAACGCAAGAATGGTTCAGCTTCAGGAAGAAGTAAAACCAACAATCGGTAAGATCAATGAACTTACTGAAGCGATGAAAGTTGCAATCCGCACTCGTAATATGCCAGAAGCTGCTCGCCTGAGAAAAGAAATTGAAGCTCTTGAAGCAACCATCGCTCCACAGAAACAAGAGTCTCTTCGTCTTTCTAAACAGACTGAGCAACTAGCTCTATCAATTGCACCTAAGCAAAACGAAATCAACAATCTTAATAACCAGATCAACACTGCCAATTCTTCAAACGCTTCTCTTCAGGCACAGATCGATGCTGCTAAAGCGAAGATTGCAGAGAATGAAGTTAAGATCACTCAGGAGTCACAAGCTAATGCTGGACTTGCTCAGCAGATCGCAACTCTAGATGCTGAAGTAAAAGCTCTTGAAGCTCAACGTGATCCTTCTGCAAGAAAACTTGCTCAGCTTCGTCAGCAGGAGCAGCAGCTCTCTACAACTGTTCAGACTCTTTCATCTGAGATCCAGAGACTTGAGAATGAAAATGATCAGCTCAATCAGCGTATTACGATGATGAACAATACGATCAATACTTTCCCTCAGGAACTTCGTCGTATGGAAGCTCACTCTCGTCAGCTTGCTGAGAAGATGGGTGAACTTCGCAACAATATCGATCGTGAACAGAGACTTCTTGATAGAATTCGTCCTGCTCGTATGCAGGCAGAGCAGAGAAGAAATGCTATTGCTCAGGCGATGGACAATATCAATGCTGATATTCAGAGCACAGAAAGAATCGTTGCGACTCTTTCTAACAAGATCCGTGAAGAGTCTAATAACCGCGATGCTCTTACTCGATACAACCAGGATTCGATTCGTAAGCTTGATGCTGCAAGAGCTGCTAAAGCTAACAACGAAAAAGAAATCGCTGATGCATCTGAAGAGATCAACGTTAATAATCAGGACATGACAACTATCGGTCGCGAGCTTCCTAAGCTTCGTTCTGATCTTGGTGTAGTTACTCCAAAAGTTGTTGCTGCTGAAAACGCTAAGAATACGGCTCAAAGAAATGCTGATAACGCTAATTCTGAATGGCAGAACCGCG
>JBEIQF010000201.1:0-6290 GCA_040376635.1 Halobacteriovoraceae bacterium | reverse complement strand
GATGATTCGATCCGTGAACTCAAAAAAGGCGGAAGATCTGAAACTAAACTGATGGTCAAGGCCTTCAAGGATATGTTCAAAGAAGTTGATGTTGTCTATACAAGTCCGATGGCGCGTGCGGCTCAGACCGCTGAAGTCATTCTGAAGTATTTTCCCAAAAAACAATTTGAGATCATGGAAACTCTGGATTCATCCCTTGCAGTTGAAGAGTTCCTGAAAGCAATCAAATCTCTAAAGTATGATTCCACTTATTGTTTTGTGGGGCATGAACCCCATCTCTCAACTGCGATTGCAAGACTTCTTGGGGCGAGAGAAAATTCTGTGCACCTGGAAAAGAGCGGCATCGCCGTCCTGGAAGGGGATTCATTCAGTGATCTTCAGATATCTATGCTTGTAGCACCTCAAAACCTATTGGCTTAAATGAATAGTTGTTTGATTGAAGTGCTGAGCATGCCGTAAGACCTACATAAAGATCCTCAAGTGCCTCAATCACGATATAATCACCTGCTTTAGAAGTAGGTGGCGCAACTTTTAATTCACCTTTTTCACTGATGATTACATTCATGAAAACATTAAATGTCGTCGGCATTGTAGAAAGGTTAAGACCCAATTCACTAAAAGCTTTTAGAAGGTTTCCTTCGCAGCCGTGATGTGGATTCTTGTCTGAATAGATGATACTGAATGTTTCTTTTGAGCAAGGGGTGAGAAGAAAATCATGTCTTCCAACTTTATCCTCAACTATTTTCGCCATAGGGATACTTTTGCTGGAATAGAGAGTGTCACCTGTTGAAAGAAACAACTTGGACATGTAATCAAGAGTCCTTCCCGAAGAAAGATAGTCTTCCGGATCACCATGCATGAAACAGAAAAAATCTGACACTTGTTCACCTTTGATGTCAGTGACTTTAAGCCTTTCACCTTTTTTTAAGATGAATCCGGTTCCATGTCTTGGTTCAATGATTTTCATTCTATTACTCACAAGGTTAAAGATTCTTCGGGTCCATACATCCGGCCCGTATATTGGTATATTTCTGATCTCTCTCCAAAGTCACTAAGCATCGGGTTAACAAATCCCTGAAGATCTTTATCTCTCTTACGGATAATATTTCGGATTTTGCCGAAAATACCTTTCATCCTCAATGCTTCAAATTGCTGATGAGGATTAAAGACGATCGCGGGTTTTTGAAATCTTCTCGCCCAACGTGGACTATCCGGATGGAGGGCCAGGATAAAAAAGGCTTCCGATTTCAGGCTGAAGCTAAAGTGCTCGGATTCTGAATCTTGAGACACTCTTTTATCATGAACATATATTGATTTATCAATCTCATTGATAGATTTAAGTAGGCTCCAGAATTTTTTTTCAAACTCTTCGAAACTTATCTTCTCCTGGAAAGTCAGGATGAAGGAACTCAAGCGATCAGGTTGTTCTCTATAGTGGTCAATGAATTCATAAAGTGAACAAAGGCTTTCTTCAACATTCTCAAAATCATGAACTGTAAGGAGACCTTTAGTAAGAACAGCTTTGGCCATCACGCATGGAAAGTTTGTCTGACGAATGAAATTGATAATCTCATTTCTCATCTTCATGAGAGTGAGACAAATGCATGATGGCAGTCAATACTGTGGACGAAATATGGAAGGTTTTTCTTGGAAAACAATGCCCCGATTCAGCACCAAAATAGTTTGTGGCATTCTTCTTAACAGGAGGTCACTATGACAAAAATTCTGATTATTACGAAAGAAATTCATCTCGCTCGCACTCTTAACTATTCTTTGACCTTTAATGGTTTCACTGTTGAGTGCGCACACACTCCCATGAATGCGACGAAAATTCTCAATGAAGTTAAATTTAATCTCATACTTCTTGATTTCAATTTTAATTCGAGTCAAGGATTGGGGTTTTACCAGGAACTGCATAATCTGGATCTTGGTATTCCGGTTATTGCCCTCGGTGAAAGCTATGAAGAACTTTCAATTCTTGAAAACATGTACCATGGAGTAGATGATTATATTATCATGCCATTCGCAATGAGTGAGTTAAAAATGATCGTCAATAAACAACTCGAGAGAACAAGATTTCGTGAAAAACCGATTGTCTTTGGTGAACTCAAAATTGATGTCGCCAGAAGTCTCGTTACCGTCAAAGATGGAATTGTTTCGCTTGGAAAAAAGGAACTCGAAGTTCTTATCCTTTTAGCTCAGAGGGCAGGAAAGATTGTTACCACGGATACGCTTATGACCCGTGATAGAATGCGCAACCTGAAAAAGAAACTTCAAACCGTAGCTGGCGAGACTTTGCAGATAAAATCTGTAGGAGTTGGCTATAAGCTTATTTTGAGCGGACATTAAGAGAAGAATTCAGTAACATGAAAGGTATGAAGCAATCATTGTGGTCACAGCAATATAACGTTAATACCTTTCTTGTTAATCCCCAGAAAAAACTAGGTCTATATGGCCTGCTGAATCTTCTTCAGGATACGGCATGGATTCACGCAACTCATCTCGGTCATGGCTATGAATCGATGCTTGAACAGCAGACTGCATGGGTATTAACGAGACAAAAACTGGTCATGTCGTCATGGCCTCAATGGGGTGATGATATAGTACTAAAGACCTGGATCAGACCCATCAGCGGAATTATTGCGATCAGGGACTTTGAAATTTATCATAAAGATTCGAAGATTGGGGAATGTACTACTCAGTGGCTCATTCTGGACCTCAGAACCCGTAAACCTGCTGAGAAGGTGCTCGGTCTCACTGAGGATGAGTTTCGTTATGATGCCCCTGCAATTGTAGATGCCGCAAAAATTTCACTTAAAAGCGATTTAAACAAGCTGGCTGAATTCCAGGTGCGTAACAGTGACCTGGATCTCAATGGCCATGTTAACAACACCCGTTATGCGCAATGGATCCTTGATTCTGTCTCAGAGGAAAAGCATCAGGAATTTCTGCTGCAGGAGTATGAAGTCAACTTCATTGCAGAGACTAAGTCTGGAGACACAATTACGATTCTCGGAGTGGAACTTGCTCCTGATAAATTTCAGTTTCAGGGCATCAGAAGCAGCGACAGCAAAATAATGTTCGCTGCTACGATGAAAGTTAGTGCGAAGCAATTGGTGCCGGGGAACAATCTTTATTAATTAATTCATGCCATTCTCTGTTTTCCAAAAAGGAGACTGGAATGAAATACATTGCTTTAATCTTGTTTATCTTCACAATTTCTGAATCTCATTCCTACGTTCCTAAGGATGCCTACACATTTGATTTTAATGTGAAGACAATTCGCATGAGCAGGATGAAAGAGAAGAAGATTGATCATTCCATTGATATTTTAAGAGAGATATTTGCATCTCCAGAATTCAAAAGAAGAATCCTTTCCCACAAATTTAAAGGTCGCTATCAGTTCTCCAAGAACAAGGGGCTTTCAAATGCCCAGATTTATCGCAAGATTCTGAAGGGGATCGAGAGACTTCATCCTTACGATAATAACGCCATGGATGTAGAAGTTGAGCTCTATACAGATCATCAGTCACTAGTTGTTGGATACACAAATCCAAGAACGAGAAGAATCTGGATGAACACAAAATATTTTAATCGCAATTCACCTGCACAGGTTGCAGCGAACCTTACGCATGAATGGTTGCATAAGCTGGGTTTTGATCACGAAAAAGTAAAATGCAATGACAGGAAGTATTCAGTCCCATACGCAGTTGGATACATAGTACGGGACCTGGCCAGAAGATACTAGTTTTGTAGATATTTACGAATGATGGGAAAAATCTCAGAGTGCTCATCAGTAGCTTTCATAAGTTCGGATTTGCCAAGAAGAATAACTTCTGAGTTCTTCTTCACTTTGAAGCCAGCTGAAACCGGTAAGTGATTCATCACTTCGTTCACTCCCACGATACAGCTGGAAGTCGTGTTACCTTTAGTTTTATATTTTTTAGTGAATTCAATTTCACCCTGAATGAGAACAAGTCCGGCAATAGGGACTTGCTTTTCGTAAACGATGTCCATATCAGTCAAAACCGAGATCACCTCATGGTTTTTTTTGAGAGATGAAATTTCTTCGTTCGAAAGAGTCGTCAGTGGTTTTTTCATGTTACACGCTCACCATTGTAGATTGTATAAGTTTATTTTCATCTAATAGGAAGATGACTTTTCCTTCCTGTTCGAGAATACCTTCTTCTTTGAACTCTGAGATAAAACGAATGATCGTCTCGTTGGCCGTTCCGACTATTGAGGCCATCTCTTCTCTCGTGAGCTTAATATCAAGTCTTGTACGATGTTCTTCTCTGATTCCATAAGATTGCTTCAGGTAGAGGAGGAGATCTGCCAAACGCTGGCGAACACTCTTGTGTGACATCGCTGCATTACGATTTTCTGATGCGGCCATTTCTGCACTCAGCTTCTTGATAATATTTATGGATACAGTGGGTTCATTCCTGATGAGCTCTGTGATGAACTTTCTATCGACAAAACAAACCGAGCCATCTTCAATCATCGTTGCAGAAACAAGATTCTTTTCGTTAGTAAGAATGTTCTGATGTCCCAAAATATCGCCTGGGCCAACAATGCGAAGAATAGTTTCTCTGCCATCCGGACCATTTTTTGTAACTTTGAGCTTTCCGGAATTGATGCAATGGAGACCGAAGTTTGGTGCACCCTCGGTGAAAAGAGATTGACCCTTTTTATAGTGATTCATCACTTTAAACTTACTCACCTGATCCATTGATTTTGAATCAAGATCGCTAAAAATTCCATGACTGCCACATACACAAGTTTCAGTTGATTCTAATTTTAGTTTGACCATATATGCTTCCTTTTACTATCTCGAGCTTAACATAAGAGATCGGTCAAAATGTGAGGAGAATTAGGTTTTGCCCAAACTTTTAGATCGGTTTTACAAGGGCTTTACACCTACTTTACAATTACTTTACAACTGCGGAAGAGAGGTCCGTTTTGAAGCATTTTCTACAGGTAATCCTCATTTTTACTCTTATTGTTCAACCTGTTTTCTCTGCTGCTAAAGAAGAAGAAATAAAAAAAGCTGATGAGAAAAAGAAATCGGAAGAAGTTTATAACGGTCCGGATGTCCTGGATGCTGTTGATGTTGGAACTAGTTTCAATACTTCCGGAAGTAATGAAGCAGCGTTAGTCTTTTTTGCTGTCACTGGATTAGTCGTTGCAGTTGCCTGGCTTCCATATTTTCCTCTCCTCGCCTACAAAGCGCTTACTGATAAAGAAGACAAATTAAAAATACGCCAGCTGGCAACGTTTCAATATAACCCTCTTTTTGAAAAAGAGGGAAGCTTGAATGGTGCTCGTTACAGTCTCTACATGGATGAACAAGATCCCGAAGACATTGTAGATTTAGGATTCGCTGTAGAGTCCGGCTACTACCTCACAAAAGAAGTTTCACGAAAAGAAGGTGGTTACTGGCTCCTTGGTCCATCAATGCTGATGGGTCACACAGATAACGAAACGCTCTTTGGAAGACTTGATCTCATGGCCGGAAGTTCATTTGATTCAGACATAGGTCTCATTACGAAAGCCGAGCTTTCAGGTAACTGGCTTTTTGACTCAGGATTTACTCTGGGAGTCAGTATTGGCGGGTTATTTTTTGATGTGAATGAAAATCGCGGTTTCATCTCAACTTCAGATGATCTGAGCTTTATTCTTGGTGCCAACGCCGGGTTTGCATTTTAAAATAAGATATCAACATTTTGAGAGGATTCTATGAGCAACGATCGTAGTGGCTGGCACATCAATACAAAATTAAACCATCCGGTGCATGTAGAATTGCATGAAGGTAATCGGCCATTACTTTCACCAATCTATAATTCTTCAAAATTTACTCCTTCAGAAAATTATCCTTATTGGGATCAGTTTATCTACACACGAGTTTCAAACCCTACGACGAGACAACTTGAATTAACTCTGGCCGAACTTCAGAAGCGTGAAGACTGTATCGTGATGAGTTCAGGAATCGCCGGCATCACAGGAACTTTCCTTGCCGTCTTGCAGGCAGGTGATCACATGATCACTTTTCGCGAACTTTATAAACCTGCCCGTGTTTACATTAAAGAGATCCTTCCTAGATACAATATTTCCAACACGATTATTTCTCTCTCTAAAATGGAAGAGCTGGAAAAATCAATCATAGCAGGTAAGACAAAACTCATTCACTTTGAAAGTCCTACAAATCCTAATCTTGATATCGCTGACATTAATGAAATTATCCGCATCGCTAGAAAGCATAAAATTCTCGTCAGCATGGACGGAACTTT
>JBEIQF010000275.1:0-4577 GCA_040376635.1 Halobacteriovoraceae bacterium | reverse complement strand
ATGCAGGCCCTTTTTTTTGGCAAATAATTACTCGTTATCACCAATAAGAAAGCGTTCTGATTCAAGCGGACGAATCCATGTGTAGGGTTTGATGGTTCTGGGTTGAGCGGCGAGATCTGTTCCAGGTTCAATGATTTCCACTCGTGGTCTTCCATTAAAACTAATCACAGAACTTCCATAAACAGAGACCGGAGTCTTCCAGAGATCTTGATAGTGATCTCGAATTTGATGAGCGAGATTCAAAATCAAATCAGGTTTTCCAATAACGTTTGAGAGTTGTCTCTTTCCGATAAATTCTGAGAGAGGCACATTCTGGAATTTCTTCCGGTCCTTACTCATCACCATGTAGTGAAGTGATCCAGATTTCTCTCTTAACATCATTCTCCATGAGAACTGATGACCTTCTTCAGTCCAGTCAGGATTGCCCGGATACATAAGATGACGAAGAGGAAGAGCTGTATGAATGATCACGTAGAATAAAATCATTGTGCCGATCAATTGATTCGGTTCAAATTCACGAGCGCGTTCGATATTCCACGGCATAAATCTTCGGAAAATCGGAATTTTTCTTGGCCATGAAGGATCAAAGAACATGGTTGTGAGGAGTAGCGAGAACCACGGAAATGTCGCGAGTCCAAACATCATCACATTCGACATGTGGAAGAAGATTGAAGCTGCAAGACCAATCAACCTGGTTGGTTTCCAGATCATCAGAGGAACAATTAAAAGATCAAATAGTAATCCACCATAACTGAAAGCATATGGCGCCCAATCCTGAGAATACAACCCCCCGAGTGGAAGGTGCTTTCTATTTTCAAGCAAGATATTCATCGGTGAGCCGGTCAACCAATCAGAGTTGAGCTTGGCGATTCCACCAAAGAAATAGGCGAGACTCATGTGAAAGAGAATCAAATACAGTGTCCACGCAGGTGCGGAGATTTTATTTTTATCGAGCGGCAGAAACATCATCCAGAATGTGAGAAGGCAGTAGAGATAGATGTGATTGATGTAGAAACTCGCTTCCATGAGAAAGAGCGATGTGTAGCCAAGAAAAAGAATGATGGAAAATAATCGATAACGATAATTGAAAGCAACTGCGAGAGCTGCAAAAATGGTCACAGAATAATGAATCGCCATTCCCCAATAAGGCCACGGTTTGACCCATTCAAAAAACATGTAGGAGAGATGAATTTTTGGAAGAACGTAATCATCAAACTTACCGAGGATAAGTTGATTCACGAGTTCATGAGCGAGAAGAATTCCGGCGACTATTCGGAAGTAAATCAGGATGGCCGCGTCTATCGGACGAAAGAGGAGCTTCATCATGAGAAGCTTTTACCAAATATTGTTTATTCGCTCTCAAAAGAGTCCCTAAAGTAACGAGATTTGCCGTGCGTTAGGTGTATTAAGTTTGCATTTTCTCCAAGACTCCTTAAGCTTTATTAACAGTTTATTTACCCTTCAAGGAGGATTGTTTGAAACGATTTCTAGTAATCGTTATCGCGGCTTGCGTCTCGATGACAGCGTTTGCACAAGGTGCAAAAAAGAACACAGGACTGATTGGTCATTCAGTTGATAAAGGCAACCAGACTGCAGCTTACGGTATGGGAGGATGCGGATTAGGTTCTGTTCTTTTCGGTGAAACTGAAAGTCGCGGTGGACAGGTTCTTGCTGTTACAACAAACGACTTCTATTCAAACAACACTTTCGGAATGTCATCTGGTACATCGAACTGTACTCCTGATAATTCAGCAACGACTGCTCAAATGAAAAAGAACATGGAAATGTTCGTAGCTGCTAACCGTGAATCTCTTGCTAACGATATCGCTAAATCAAACGGCGAAACAATCGTTGCAATCTCAAACATCATGGGCTGTAAAGATTCAGCTTATCTTGGTGCTAAACTTCAGTCACGTTACGAGACGATTTTTGCTTCTAAGGAAGAAACTGTTGTTTCTGAAAACATGATGAACACAGTTGCTACTGACCGTTACCTCATCGAAAACTGCAAACTATAATTAAGGGTTAAAGCATATGAAATTTATTCTAGTTGTTATCGCAATGATGATCAGCACTGCAGCTCTTGCTGCTAAACCATACGGCATGGCCGGTTGTGGACTTGGCTCACAAATGATGGGCAAAGAAGGAAACCAGATTCTTGCTGCTACTACTAACGGAACTGGTACTCAAACTTTTGGTATCTCTTCAGGTACTTCAAACTGTATAACTGCTACTGAGCAGACAGCAATGATCCGTAACTTCATCGAAGCTAACTACGCTTCTCTTGTTACTGATATGGCGAAAGGCCAGGGTGATTCTGTAAAAACTCTTTCTAACTTCTACGGATGTGACACAGCTGCATTCGCTACAGAAATGAAAGCTAACTACGAAAAGATCACTCCAGCTCAAGAGAACGCTACAGCAGTTATGGCAAACATCAACACTGTTATCGATCACTCAGCTACGCTTTCTTCTTCTTGTAAGCATGCTATCTAATTTTCTATTGAAGAAGGGCACCCTCGCGGGTGTCCTTTTTTTTTGCTCATTCCAAGTTCTTGCCCAAAATTGGCAAGATAAGCAGTGGCTCCGTTTAGGAGTTTATCGTAATACTCTTTTTGGTTACGAATCCGAAGCTGATCATTCTTCCTACTTTGCCTCTCCGGAAGGAAAGACAAATCCTAAAAAAGAACTTAAGGCCCTGATCGCGAGACTGAATGAAGTCGAGCCTGATCCGAAAAAAAATATTCACTGCCGTTTTCCTGCACGTATACGTTGGCTAAAAAAGTATATGTCTGTCCCGGAGAATACGGTTGTTTGCGAAGACTATCTGAAATTCAAGAATCGTCTCGCCGCTAAATCCATCTCGGTGGTGTTCTCATCTTATTATCCAAATAATCCCGGATCGACTTTTGGTCATACGTTCATTCGTCTCGGAAAACAAAAGAACGAAGAGCGTGATGATGATTCAACCGCAACTGAGCTTCTTGATACCGGAATCAATTATGGTGCCATGACCGAAGGGGCGGGCCCGGTTCTGTTCGCTATCGGTGGTCTCGCCGGATGGTTTTACGGAAACTACAATGCCGTTCCTTATTACTACAAAGTTCGTGAGTACAACGATTTTGAAACCCGTGATCTCTGGAGTTACCAGTTTGATATGACCCAGGAAGAAATCGATCTTATCGTCGATCATATCTGGGAATTAGCTCACACAAAATTTGATTACTATTTCCTCACAGAAAACTGCTCTTATCACGTCTTGAGTATTCTCGAATCCGCTCGTCCGACTCTTCATTTGCATGATCATTTGCCGAGGCTTTACACGATTCCTTCGGAAACTCTCAAAGCTCTTGAGAAAGAAAAGATCGTTCGGAAAATTACATTCAGACCAGCTGCCAGCACTCAGTTCTATCACCAGCTCGGTCTTCTGAATAAAGAAGAGAAGAAATCGGTTCAGGATCTGGTCTTCAAGAATATTGCAGTCCCTGATTACAAACCCGAAAGACAGGCACTCATTTACGATACAGCTTTAAGCTTAGTTGATTACAAGTACGCTAAAAAAATTCTGAAAGGGGATGAAGATGCCCAGAAGATTAAGCGCCCACTTCTTGTTGCTCGCTCAAAAATTCCTGTTCGTAGTGAAGAGTTAGATTTTTCTGGCAAGATGGCCGAGGCACCTCATCTCACTCATGGTCAGAAGAGAGTGGCGATCACTTACTTAAATCGTGACAGCAAAAATCTCATGGATGTTGAGTGGAGATTCGCCTTCCACGACATGCTTGATAATGATCTCGGCTATCCTCCGAAAACGAAGCTCGATATTATGAAGGCGATTGTCCGCACTGATGGCGACAAACTTCAGTTGAGAGATTTTTCATTCCTGGATGTCATGCAACTCGGGAAATGGGATGCCTTCAACCGTGCATCTTCCTGGAAAGCGAAACTTGGTCACTGGCAGACGAGATATAAAGGTGAAGATCTTGCGACTGAAGGCTTCACAATTGGTTATGGAATCAGTCGAGGATTCAATATCTTTACTCCATTTGCTCTCGCTCATCTAGAGAACTCATACGTGAGTGATACTCTCTTTAAATACAAGTTGGGTTATGGAGCTGATGTAGGTTTACTTACAGAATTCAACTACGCCTGGAAGCTCTGGTCGACGTTAGAGTGGCGTGTGCATCCATGGGATGAATCTCGTGTTCTAAACGAGCTTCGTTATTCAAATCAAAGTTTTGGTCTTGGAACTTATCATCAGTCTTATCTGATCGATGGTGTGCAGGAGATGGGACTTCGAATCTTTAAATATCTCTAGTGCCTAAAATAGAAAGGGCCGCTTTTCAGCGGCCCGATCAAATTAGGATGTCTGTTTTCTTGAGATCTGATTACTGAACATTCATGTTTTTAACTTCGCCACGACCAGTGATGTGGATTGTGTCGTTGCGCTCGAAAGCCGAAGACCAAGAATTCATCTGGTACTTGATAGTAACCATTACACCTGCAACAGGATCAGCTTTTGTACCGTGGTTCATCATGCCTGAAAGTTTCATCGTAGCATTGAAGTCCCAACCGAAAGT
>JBEIQF010000373.1:0-3160 GCA_040376635.1 Halobacteriovoraceae bacterium | reverse complement strand
TTACGTGGTTTTTGAAGAACGTTTATCTTTCAAGAAAAACTGACGACGCTGAAATCACCATGAAGAAGCAGAACAAAGCTTTCTTCCAGATTTCTGGTGCTGGTCACGAAGGTATTCTTTCGGCTACTGCAAAAGTTCTTAAACCAAAACACGATTATTTCATTCCATACTACCGTGACCGCGCTCTTTGCATTGGTCTTGGTGTAACTCCCTATGAAATGCTTTGTCAGGCAAACGGGAACACTGGTGATACAGCTTCTCACGGCCGTCAGATGCCAGCTCACTGGGGTAACGTAAAACTTAACATCGTTTCTAAATCATCTTGTACAGGAACTCAGTTCCTTCAGGCCTGTGGTGTTGCTGAAGCTGGTCTTCACTTGAAGAAAGTGAAGCTGAAAGATTCTCCGGTTTATCATGATCAGGAAATCGTTTACGTTTCTTGTGGTGACGGAACAACTTCACAGGGTGAATTCTGGGAAGGCCTTACTACTGCATGTGTAAATAAGCTTCCAGTTCTATTCATGGTGGAAGATAACGGTTACGCAATCTCTACTCCGGTATGGATGAACACTCCTGGTGGATCAATTTCGAAAGCTCTTGAATCTTTCCCTGGTTTGAAAATCTTCACGTGTGACGGAAACTGTCCGATCGATTCATACAACACGATGGTTGAAGTAGAAAAATACATGCGTGCTGGAAATGGTCCAACGCTTGTTCACGCAAACGTGACTCGTCCATATTCGCACTCGCTTTCAGATGATCACTCTTACTACCGTACGAAAGAAGATCTTGCTGAAGAGTCTAACAAAGACGTTTTCAATTCATTCCCTAAATTCCTCACTGATACAGGTCTCTTCACTTCTGACGAAGTGAAAGGTCTACTTGATGAAGTGACAAAAGAAATTCGTGAAGCGATGACGAAGGCGCTTGAAACAGCTTGGCCTGATAAATCGACTTTCATGGATCACCTTTACTCAGATATCGATCCAACTTCTTCTCAGTTTGAAACAGCTCCACAGTTCTCAGGTAAGGAAGATATTCCTCTTGCGACTGCGATCAACATGACTCTTAAATCAGAAATCAAAAAGAATCCTTTGATGATGGTTTTCGGTGAAGACGTTGCTGACTTCTCTGAAGTTGAAAAATACGACAACCCTGATCTTAAAGGTAAGGGCGGAGTATTCAAGGTTACTCACGGTGTTCAGAAAGCTGCGAAGCCTGGACAAGTTTTCAACTCACCACTTGCTGAAGCAAATATCATCGGCCGCGCAATCGGTATGGCGATGAGAGGGCTTAAGCCAGTAGTTGAAATTCAATTCTTCGATTACATCTGGACTGCTTACATGCAGCTAAAGAATGAGATGGCGACAACTCGCTACCGTTCTGGCGGTGATTTCAAGTGTCCAATGGTCGTGCGTGTTCCAATCGGCGGTTACCTCCGTGGTGGGGCAATGTACCACTCTCAATCAGGTGAATCTCTTTTCACTCACAATCCTGGTATCCGTGTTGTTTATCCATCAAATGCACAAGATGCTATCGGTCTTTTGAGAACTGCGATTCGTTGTGACGATCCAGTTATGTTCCTTGAGCACAAACACCTTTATTACCAGGGCTATAACCGCTCTGCTGATCCGGGTGAAGAGTATATGATTCCATTCGGTAAAGCTCGCATGGTGAAAGAAGGGAAGAACGCTACGATCGTTGCTTGGGGTGCTCTTGTTCAGAAGTCAGTGGAAGCTGCTAAAGAACTTGAGAAAGAAGGATTCTCAATCGAGATCCTTGATGCTCGTACGATTGCTCCGTTTGACTTCGAAGCTGTGTTCACGTCACTTAAGAAAACAAACCGTCTTCTTATCTGTCACGAAGAGCACAAGACTTCTGGATTCGCAGGTGAGATCGCTGCACGCGTGAATGAAGAGGCATTCCAGTATCTGGATGCTCCGATCCTACGTGTATGCTCACAAGACGTTCACGTTGCTTATTGTCCTGATCTTGAAGAAGTGATTCTTCCTCAGACAAATGACGTTGTGGACGCACTCAGAAAACTTCTCAGCTACTAACAAAAAAGGCTCCGAAAGGAGCCTTTTTTTTTCTCTGAAAAAAAATAGATAGTTTTTGATATATTTGATGATCGATGAAGATGTCTGGCGCTACATCGATCCGTTTATTTTTTTGATTGGGCGCAAAGAATTTAAAAGAATTCTTTTCAGAGCAAATGTGTGCCCGCTGTGACACCTGAGCGGCGGGCGTGAACTATTATTTAAATGTACCGATCGTTTCACGTACTGGTTGATTGATAGTTGTGCCTTCAACTGATTTAGCTTCGGCCAAAACAGTCACTAGAGCAAAAACAAGAACCAAAATTACTTTTTTCATTAGGACCTCCTGAAACCAATATACTGAAGCTTCTAAGTTATTAATATTCAGAAATCAGGAAGGGATCGTTAAGCTGAGCTTAAGCTTCTTAGAGGATGTCGATTTCGCCCGTATCCCCGTTCATACGCACTTTCATTCCTGATTTGAGAATGGAAGTGGCATTTTTCACGTTGATGATACAAGGAATACCGAGCTCACGGGAGATGATGGCCGCATGTGAGAGCATGGAGCCTTTTTCGATAATGATGCCTTTCACGCCTACGAAGAAATAGCCCCATGATGGATCAGTTCTTTCTGCGACCAGGATTTTTCCGGTGAGGGAAGGGGCATGGTTAAGGTCCAGGACGATTTCACAATCAGTTTCGATGATCCCGCCGGAGCATGGAATGCCTTTCAGGGAACTTTGATTATTCACCTGAGTATTGAGAGCGAACTTCTTAACACTCGTGAGATCGTTAGAAAGAATTCTATCCGGCAGTTTAAGGCCTTTATATTCGTTCAGGTGGCGTTTTCTGAGTGCGACCAGATCCTTCCAATAGCCAGGCCCATAACTGTCGTGAGTGAGCGACATGACTTCATCGTAGGTCAGATAGAAAAGATCTTCGGAAGTATTGAGCCAGTTCTTTTCAACCAGTGCATTGCCAAGTTTTAAAACAAGTTTTCTGGAAACTCCTTTAAACCTTACACGGTCAAAGCGTGAATCTTCGCGGAAGGCGAGGGCGTCTGTGCATTTTGAGAATAGTAACCAGAAGAGGAATGAAGCAAAAGGCTTTTTAAATTTTGC
>JBEIQF010000199.1:0-6339 GCA_040376635.1 Halobacteriovoraceae bacterium | reverse complement strand
GGGACTTAAAGATCAGTTCATTGAAATGGAAAAGTATCAGAATTACCGTGAGGATTTTTATCCAACATCGGGTGACAGATACGCTAACGTTCAAAAGCTCCTTGATTCAAGTAAGGAAAAGATTCCTTTTATTGATAAGCTCCGTTTTTACGTCACGGGTGATGAGAACATACGTTGGGAAAAGTTTTTTAATCACGAAATTGATCTTCTGACTGTTCCAAAAACTCTTTTGCCTAAGCTTTATGATGCTAACGGTGAGCTGACTCCGAAAATCAAGAAAACTGGAGTGGAGCTTAAACACTTCCCAACGCTCGCGAATCGTTGGCTGGCGTTCAATATGCGTGATCCGATTGTTGGAAAAAACCAGCATTTAAGACGCGCGATTGCCTATGCGATTGATTATGAGAAATACATTCAGGTTCTTTCACAGAATACGAATCTTCGTGCGAACTCAGTTCTCGTTCCAGGTATTTCCGGTTATCTTCCGGCCAAACAGTTCCGCTTCAAGTACGATGTTGCACTCGCAAAAGAATATTTAAAACTAGCTGGATACACGAATCCTGCTAAGTATCCTGTTATTACGTATTCCACTCGCGGTAATCAGGGAGTAAATCTTCTTGAGGCTGAATTTATCAAAGCGCAACTTGCGACGATCGGACTGAAAGTTAACATTCAGGTTCTCACATTCTCTGAATTCCTGACGAAAGGAAGAGCAGGTGAGCTCATGTTCTTTACGGATAACTGGCTTTTTGATTATCCGGATGGTGAGAACATTCTCCAGCTTTTGGTATCAACAAACTTTCCCGGCATTAATAAATCGGGTTATAAAAATGAACAGATTGATGAGCTTTATCTGAAATTGAAAGAGACAACTAATCTTGATCAGAGAGACAAGATCATCCATGAGATGGAGGAGATCGTCTTTGAAGATCTTCCGTGGATTCCCATGATGTATGAAAGTTCATTCGTCCTTCAGTATCCAAATATTAAAAATTTCCGTAAATCGAGTATCATCCGTAATTACGTTAAATACTTAAAGATTGAGAATTAATATGAATTTATCGACTCTTGCACAGGATCTCAGATCTTCCATCCATTCACGCGGTCACCTGACTCTTGAAGTGAGAAAGCGAAGGCTTGAAGCACTTAAGAAATCCATTCTCACAAAAGAAGTGGCGATCAACAGAGCACTCAAAGAGGATCTTGGGAAATCAACGTTTGAATCTTATGCAACCGAAGTCGGCTTCATTCTGGAAGAAATTAAATACACTTTGAAAAATATCGACTCGTGGGCAAAACCGAAAAAGGTAAAAACGCCCCTCACGATGTTCCCAGGCAAGAGTGCCGTCTACCCGGAGCCCTACGGAGTCATCCTGATCGTGTCTCCATGGAACTATCCTTTCCAATTATGCCTATCTCCTTTTTTGGGAGCACTCGCTGCCGGGAACAGAGTCGTGATCAAACCTTCAGAGTTCGCACCGAAAACAGCGGAAGTCATTCAAGCTATCATTGAAGAAGTTTTTGAAGAACACGAAGTGCAAGTTGTGCAGGGTGGACTTGAAGAAACTCAAGCCTTGTTAAAACAGAAATTTGATTACATCTTTTTCACTGGCTCTACGATGGTCGGAAAGATCATGATGAAAGCAGCTGCAGAGAATCTCACTCCCGTGACTCTTGAACTTGGTGGAAAAAGCCCATGTCTTATTGAAGAATCGGCAAATATTGATATCGCTGCCAAACGCTGCGCCTGGGGTAAATTCCTGAACGCAGGCCAGACATGTGTTGCTCCTGATTACGTGCTTGTTCCAGAGAAACTTCAGGGCGAGTTTATTGAAAGAATGAAAGTTCACCTGAAATCATTCTACGGAGAGAATACGATCAGCTCTGAGGATTATCCACGTATTGTGAATCAAAAGCATTTTGATCGTTTGAACACACTTATCATGCCCGAGAAGGTTGCAATCGGCGGTAAAGTGTCTCGTGATGAAAATTTCATTGAACCAACAATCATGAAAGACGTCTCATGGTCAGATAAGATTATGGAAGACGAGATCTTTGGGCCGATCCTTCCGATCATTCCCTATAGCAAGATGTCTGAAGCTATTGAGAAAATTCTCTCAATGCCTAAGCCTCTGGCGTTCTACGTTTTCAGTGAAGACGAAAAGAAAAAGTCTGAGATTATTGCCAAAGTTCCGTTTGGCGGAGGGTGCATCAACGATACTGTCATTCACCTGGCAAATCCGAATCTGCCGTTTGGTGGGGTAGGGACAAGTGGGATCGGTAGCTATCATGGGAAGAAAAGTTTCGATACTTTCACACACTATAAGTCGGTGTTCGAGCAGGGTACGAAGGTGGATATCCCGTTGAGATACCCACCCTATGAAGGCAAGTTGAGCTGGTTAAAGCTCTTTATCCGTTAAAGTTTCCAGCTTGCGTCGTACATTGGCTTCTCAGGTGCGAACAAATGGCTAGCAATTCCACGTGATTGCGCCGGTGATTTTACATGTGAGTAGTGCACAGTAAACGCGAACATGAACATAAAGCAGAAGCAGAAAGCAAAATAAGAAGTAGCTTTTGAAGTCATATAGTCCCCTTTGGTCGGATTAACTCAGTAGCCTTATCGGAATATTTCCCCATAACTTTGAGACTTTTTAATCCTATGAAATTGGGTGGTTAGCAGTTCGTGCCTATTGCCGAGGCCCAAGCTAATGGATTAATATGTAAGCACTTAAAAGTTCTAAAAAAGGCTACTCAAAGTGAAAGTAATCTTTCTCTTGTTCTTTCTCGTGACGGGATTTATTTCTCCCGCTTACTCACAACTCCTAAAAGAAAAAGTTCTCATTGGCCGTGTTGAATGGATTTCAATGCCTGAACTTAAAATCAAACACAAGGCCCGTATCGATACTGGTGCGAAAACAACATCGCTTCATGCTGTGAACATTGAAGAAGTCGAACAGCGTGGTGAATTGTTTGTGAAGTTCCAGACTCTCGATGGTGAAGGCAAGACTGTTGAAGTTGTTCGCAAAGTAGATACGACTCAGAAAGTTTCGAACACTTCTGGTTTCGTTTCGAAACGTTATGTCATCAAAGAAAAAATTAAAATGGGTAATATTGAAAGAGAAGTTCTCGTAAACCTGAACGACCGTTCAAAGATGGATTACAAGTTTCTTGTCGGCAGAAATTTACTCCTGGGTCGCTTCATCGTAGATGTTGCGCGCTCACATGTGCTGGGTGATTAAGAAATGAGAAAGCTGACAATCCTTATTACAACTCTTCTGATTGTATTTCCTCTGGGACTTTTATTTTATAAGTCGCAGATACTGAATCTTTCACTCATCCCTCAAATGGTGGATGATGTATGGAATTTTCACATGACAGTGAAACCGAAAGGGGATGTGACAAACTTTTCTTTTCCGATTCCTAAGTCTGCACCCGGACAGAAGGTATCTGATGAAAAAATCCGTTCAAAAGATTTTGAAGTATTCGTAGATGCAAATTCAGATTCAAATCTTGCGACATGGTCATCAAAAGAGAATATCAAAAGAAGAGTTTCTTACTCTGCACGCATCGACCTAAAGCCTGTTTCAATCAAAAAGATTCCTAAGGACATGACTGAAACTTATCCTAAGGGCCTTCAGAAATATTTAAAAGTTCCTGAGCTACTGCCTGAAGATAATGATGCTATTGCAACTCTTGAAGGTGCGATTCTCGAAGGGACTGAAGATAAAACGTCTCTTATCAGAAAAATCTATTATTACGTTGAAGAAGAAATTCAACGTAACACTGACATCAAAACAATTCACGAAACTCTCAACGTAGGTAAAGGTTCTCCTCTTATTAAAGCGAAACTCTTCAACATCATGGCACGTCGTAAGGGAGTTCCTTCGCGTATTGTGGTGATGGTGAGAATGCCAGATATTAAACAAAAGAAAGAAGACATCAAACTTCGCTTCACTTTCGCCAATGAAGTTTTCCTGGCGAATAAATGGATCCCGATTGATACGAATCGTGGTTACTTTGCTGAACGCCCGGATGATTTCATGGTGATTCACAGAAACTATGAAGAAGTAGAGAAGATCATCTCGAAGAAAAAAGTTTCTTACCAGATCGTAGCTGAACGCGCACGTATCAACCGTTACAATAAAGCTGAATTTAAGAAAGAAGTGGTGAAGTCGGATTCGATCTTCAGTAAATTTTCCCTTTATCGTTTACCGCTTCCGCTTCAGACAATGTTCACGACGATTCTCCTGATTCCAATCGGTGCTCTCGTTCTTTGTCTTGCCCGTAACATTATTGGTATTCCGACTTTCGGTATCTTCACTCCGATCCTTCTGACTCTTTTCTTTAAGGAAACGTCATTCGGGTTCGGTATGTTGTTTTTCGGCGTAGTTGTGCTGATCGGTATTGGTGAGAGATATGTTCTTGATAAGTTCTATCTCCTGGCGGTTCCTAGGCTATCCATCATTCTCACTTTAATTATCATGCTAATGATTGGTTACTCATTCTTCAGCGTTGATATGACGTCAGTTTCTCAGAAGCACCTTGCATTCTTTCCGATTGTTATTGTGACAACAATGATTGAAAGACTCTCGATCATGCTGACGGAAGAGGGGCTTGTTAATACACTCAAGTCTCTCCTTGGAACTCTTGTGATTGTGATTTTTGTTTATTCGTTGTTCTTTATCTCAGCTCTTGAAATGTTCATGTTCACCAATCCTGAGCTTCTTCTCACGATCATTGGTCTTCTTATTCTCGTCGGGAAATATAAAGGATACAGAATCTCTGAGTTCCTGAGATTCAGAGATCTGGTTCGCCAGAAAAAGAAAATGGAGACAACTGTTCATGATCTTCCGTGATCTGAAAGAAATGGGGATTCTCGGCATCAACAACCGTGTTGGCCGATACATCCTTCCTCACAATAAACGTAAGAACTATCCACTTGTGGATAATAAAGTTCTGACTGCTCAAAGAGCAGAGGCGTGGGGGATTGCTACTCCAGAAAACTATCTGATCGTAGAGAACTACGGTTCTCTGAAAAACCTTCATCACAAACTTTTGAATTACGAATCTTTTGTCATTAAGCCTGCTAATGGTTCTCAAGGTAACGGTATTATCGTTATCAAGGAGATCATCAAAGAAGAAATGAAGAATGGTGAAGTTCGCGTGCTTTGCCGTAGATCAAATGACAAGCTCATGGAGATCGACGAAGTTCAGCACCATATCTCAGGAATTCTTTCGGGTCTTTATTCACTTTCAGGTCACAGTGATACGGCCATCATTCAGGCAAAAATTGATAAGCATCCTATCTTCGATCTTTATTCGTACGGAGGCATTCCTGACATTCGCGTAATTGTGTTTGAAGGATTCCCTGTTATGTCGATGGTTCGTCTTCCGACTAAATCTTCTGATGGAAGAGCGAATCTTCACCAAGGCGCTATCGGTGCAGGACTCAATCTTTCTAATGGCTGGACGAATAATGCTGTCATCAAAAACCAGGTTGTCGATATTCACCCGGACACTGGACATCATCTCATGGGATTAAAACTTCCATTCTGGAGAGAGATCCTGGAACTCGCGGCAAGATGTTACGACATGGTTGAACTCGGTTATCTTGGTGCTGATATTGTTCTCACCCCTGATCATGGGCCGATTCTTCTTGAACTAAACGCCCGTCCTGGTCTTGGTATCCAAATCGCCAATCTTGCTGGATTAGTTCCAAGACTCGAGAAAATCCGTCTTGAGGCCCCGAAGAATCTTTTGGCGAAAGAACGTGTCGATTTCTCAATGAAGCACTTTTAGAGACTTTCATCCTTAGATAAGAGAATCAATCACAGAATAAAATTCAGGAACCGTTTGCGAGAGAAGAAGCTGACGTCTCGTCATCTCACTTCCTTCAATTCCCTCGAGCATAAATCTTGAGACAGACTTACTTTGCTTAAGTAGTCCGCGCATCGAAATGTTTTCAGCTTCAAGAAGTGTTCTGTATTCAGTGAAAAACGTTTTGATCTTAGTAAATGTCTCTTCACGAGTAGGATCGAAGAAGCCTCGTTTATAATCCTGCGCGATCCATGGGGCCTTAAGAGCTCCGCGGGCAATCATGACACCATGACATCCAGTTTCTTTCATCATGCGATCGATATCAGAAGTTTTCCAGATATCACCGTTTCCGATGACAGGGACTTGAGAAAGTTCAACTGCTCTGCGAATGAACTCCCAGCGTGCAGGTGCCTTATACATATCATCACGGGTACGACCGTGAACTGTGATCATCTCAACGCCTTCATCATTCAGCATTTTGATGGAATCTTCAAAACCATTTGTGTCGTTGTAACCAATTCT
>JBEIQF010000160.1:0-7148 GCA_040376635.1 Halobacteriovoraceae bacterium | reverse complement strand
CATTTCTTCCTTGATCATTGCAACCTGGCGCTTAAGCTGACCAGGGTTCACGCAATCGTGATAAATCGCTCCAAGAAAATATCTCTTACCAGTTAATGAAAACGGGAAAAGATAAATGCCTTGTGAAGATGTATCGAATCCTAAACGGAATTCCATCACATCTTGTTTCGGGTGAGCGAGACCCATTAATGCTTCAGAAGCTTGCCACACACCACTCACCAATGCAGAAACAGAAGTTGTCGTCTGGTTCTGGACTGTATCGTAGATTGTGATTCCATCTTCTCTTGTAACAAAAAGACGAGCTTTAATTCCGGCCTTCTTTGGCTCGAGAACATGCTTAATTCTTTCAGTAACGTTCATTTGTTTCATTAAAATCTCTTCCGATTCTCAAGAGCTTTCGTAATTGTCATCGGATCAAGGTACTCAAGACTTCCACCGATTGGCACACCGAAACCGATTCGATCAACACGGATTGAATCCGGAAGAAGCGTTTTAAAGTAGGAGCAAGTTGCATCACCTTCAACGGAAGGATTGATGGCAAGAATGACATCCTGGATATCTTTTTCAACAATACGATTTTTCAACTCATCCATTCTAAGTTCATCAGGACCCACTCCAAGAAGTGGATTCAAAACGCCGCCAAGAATGTGATAAACACCTTTGAAATTTCCGCTCTTCTCAATCGCCATAAGATCAGATGCGTTTTCAACAACACACATTGATTTAGCAAACTGTCTTGCTTCATCCGCGCAGATTGAACAAAGGTCATGGTCAGCAAACATTCCGCACTCTTCGCAAAGACGTAAATTCTTAAGCGAGATCAGAGATGTACCTACGCTTTCAAGCTCCTGAGGTTTCCAATGAGTCATGCTCATGACCATACGGAATGCGGTTTTTTCTCCCACACCCGGTAGTTTAGTCAAAGCATCAACTGCATTTTTGATAACTTCAGGAAGTTGAATCACTAGAACATTCCCGGGATATTCATTCCGCCAGTCACTTTCGACATAGCTTGCTGAACCATATCTTGAGAATCTTTCATTGCTTTGTTCACAGCTGTGAAAACAAGCTCTTCAAGAGTTGCAACATCATTAGGATCTACGCATTCTTTATTAATAGAGATGCTTAGTAGCTGCTGCTTACCGTTTACTTTAACAGTAACCATACCGCCGCCAGCTGAAGCTTCAACTTCTCTGTCCGCAAGTTCGTTCTGAAGCATAGCGAGTTTCGCCTGCATCTGTTGAGCTTGCTTCATAAGGTTATTCATATTCATAATTACTCCTGGTCTTTTAAAATGATCTTGTCGATTTTTACGTTAAAGAGTTTTTCCGCTTCTTTAACATAAGGGTCGTTCAGAATTTTCTGGCGACGCTCTTCAAGGCGGTTATTCCTTGCCTCATCATCAATTTCAACTTTCGTCCTGAAATTTTTATCTTTCTTCTCTTCGTGAGTTAAAAGCGTTGTTCGAAACTGGATCTTCTCGATATCAATTTCGAAGAAATCGGCCAAGTGATTTTTAAGCCTGGCATAAATATCTTTTTCATCAACGTATTCTTTAATAACTGAAGCATCTTCTGGGAAAGCGATCTGGATGATAAGAGGTACTGAATCAGTATCAATTTCTTCCAACAAATTTCCGTGTTCAAGGTTTGCTGCAGTTGCCGGAGATGTCTGTCGTAAATAGCCAAGAAATTCATTCCATGTTTTTGGAACTTTCTTTGGAGCAGGAGCTGGTGCTGCTACGACTTTAGACTCTCCGGTTTCAGACTTTCCCGGCGTCGACCCCTGATTTACATCACCAAGCTTAAGGTCTTCACCTGTAAGAATAGCGCGACGAAGACAAATCTTTTGAAGAAGAACGAGAACAACTTTATCCGGATTCATTGTAGAAAGCGCCCAGTTGAAATCTTTCACGAGGCTTTCATAAATCCAGAAAAGTTCCGCAATCGTAATATCTTTGAGCGAACCCTGTGCGATCACTTCTTCTTTATAAAGGACTGCTTGTTCATCAATTGAATTGATCACTCTGTAGAAACCATCAAGAACCTGGTCACAAAGTTTTTTAAGATCAATGTTTTCATCAATCAGTTGCTTGTAGATTTTTGAACAAGTCTTCGTATCACCAAGAAGGATTGCTGAAAGGAGTTCCTTCATGGCCGATGTGCCGGCAAGTCCTAAGGCCTGAGTGAGTGATTCTTCTGTAACTGCATTGTTACCTGAAAGACCAAGCACCTGATCAAAAATTGAAAGTGTGTCACGAACAGATCCGCGACCAAGTTCAGCTAGTTTTGTTGCAATTTTCGGATGAGAGAACGTGATGCCTTCAGCTTTAGCGATATTCGTTACATGCTGAGCAAGAGTTTCAACCGGAACATTTTTGAAATCGTATCTCTGAGTTCTCGAGATAACAGTTCCAAGAAGTTTATGAGGATCAGTTGTCGCAAGAATGAAAATCGCGTGTTCAGGTGGTTCTTCAAGCGTCTTTAAAAGAGCATTGAATGCCGAAACTGAAAGCATATGAACTTCATCGATCACATATATTTTATGACGACCGCGAGTAGGGAGATACTGAACGTTTTCAATTAATGCACGAACATCATCCACACTGTTATTAGATGCTCCATCGATTTCTGAATAGTCCATTGAACTACCTGAATCGATATCTTTACATGAAGCACATACTAAACATGGATTGAAATCCGGCTTGCGATTTTCACAACGGATAGCTTTTGCAAACAAACGAGCAATCGAAGTCTTACCCACACCGCGAGTTCCAGTGAACAAATACGCGTGCGCAAGCTTGTCTTGCTTGATTGCATTTTGCAGGGTCCGGGTCACATGGCCTTGTCCGACAACTTCTTCAAATTGCTTTGGACGCCACTTCCTGGCCAGCACTTGATAGGCCATAACTCTCCAAAAATTTTGGGTTTTGTGAGTCGCAAAATAGGGGGTATACGCTATAAAGTCATGGCGCAGATGCTAGGGAAATGCGAATTAAAAATGATGTAAGATGTTATTAGAATCGACAAATTTTATCGTCGGTTCACTCTACCAAAGTCCTTTCTCAGTCAATAACTTGAGAGCGGTTTCTTTTGCTTCACGCCCACCGAATGTTCCTGCAGGCTGTTTTTGTTTATCTGTGAAATTAATAACAATGATGTATTCAGCTTCATCTTTTTGGACGTGTCCTACAAACCAACCGATTCGAAAATCTTGATTATCATCTCTAAAACCAGATCCTGTTTTCCCAATGAGAACGCTGCCTTTTGGTGAAACATCTTTGGTCATGATAGTTTTAGTTAATGATTGTGCTTTTCCAGATGCTTTTAACTCTCCACGCCACAACTTTGAGAAGAACTTCACCTGATCGTAACCTGAAATCTTTAATGTATTTTGCATCGGTTCGAGAATGAAAGGAGCAGGAGTCAGCCAGGAATATTTAAGTCCGCCTGAGAAATCCTTATTACCGTAATCAAAGTCATTCAGGTATGTTTGGATTTTCGTCATCCCAAGCTTAGGAGTGATTTCCTGCGAGGCCCATACTGCGGACTCTCTCATCCACGAAGTCGGCGTCTGATCCTTATTCCATGGCTCTATCGATCTCTTTACTCCGTCCCATTTGAAAACTGGATTTAATTCATCTTTCAGTATTCCGCTATCATACGCCATGACGGAAAGGGCGACCTTAAAAGTTGAACAAGCTGGAAGACGTTCTTCACACTTTTTCTCGTTATAAACTTCTTCATACTTTCCCGTCTTCAAATTGAACAACATGAAGCAAAGATCTTTATCCGGAAATTCTCTTTTTGAAGAACAAGAAACAAGAATGAAAGTGATGAATAGTGCGAGGATTTTCATGAAAAAAAGTATAGCAGCAGCCTGAACTCAAACACAACACTCCAAACCGCTACCGTTGCTCCATTCCTGGCCTGGCGGGGTTGACGGCGAAATGCTCATCTAAGACAGACTGCCGGGAGGAATATTACGAAGGATAGAGGCGCTTGTAAAGGATGCTGACAAGCGCCATTAATAAGAGTTTATTCTTCTGCTGCAATTTTTTTCGAAAGTTCCAATTGTTTAGTCAGATAAGTCTCAACAATTGTGCCTTTCTGAGATGCTTTTAAGTCATCAATTAAAGCTTCATAACGCTCAATCCACATCTCCGCATTTGCTTTGAGCTCAGAGTTGGCCGGAGTCATGTACTTCTTCTCATACTTTCTTGGGGTCGCAAGAAGCTTAAATGGCTTTAATAATCTTGGAGCAGTCAGAACACTTAACTCATCCGTCTTGAACACTTCACCCGACGGGTAAGCTTCGTGAGCTTCCATGATTGATCCAACCTGTGCCTGGTAGAAACCTTTTTCAGGAAGAACTTTTGACAGAAGTTTGTTTGAAGGCATTTTTGCGAGCACTGCAAGATCGGCATACATTAAGAATCCGTTTGCAGGTAATGCCATGTTCATCACCATTTTAATGTGTTTCTGATCGAGTTTTAGTTCTTTGCTGATTCCCATTGCGTGAGACTGGTTTACTGAAAGATGAACACAGTTATTAGAAAGTTTTGACCACTCATAGCCCGGACCAGTTTTGTATTGGTTGTTTGAATTGTTCAAAAACGTCGTTACTTCTTTTAATGAATCAGATGTTGCTGGAATTTTCACACAGTGAAGTTCGCGTGCCCAGTTTACAGCGTGATCTGTTCCTAATGTATCTCTCGCGATCGCATCAAGATAGGCAGGAGTGCCCGGAGTGAGGTCTTTTAACTTATCTGATTTTGAAATCACAGAATCAAAGATTTTAAGTTTGTTGATTGTTGCTACGTGAACGGCAACGTCAGCTTCGTTGATCGCCTTACGCTCAACGTTTCCGTTAAGCATGAAGTCTCTTCCTGGAACTGCGATCCACATGACGTTAGAGAAATTCTTATCAAGAGAAATACCCACACCTTCGTGAGGATATTTTGCCTTTAATTCAGCTGATACTTCAGAGCATGGAATAACTTGTGGGTAGCTTGAACGATAGTCCTTACATAGTCCATGAATGTAAGTGAAACCGTGGCCCGGAGATCCACCAACTTCACCATTCTGAAGCTTCCATTGTGTTCCCGTACAGTACTCAAAGTACGTGGGGAAGTGGGCTTCGTAAGAAGCTAAAGCGATAGAGGAAACAACCAGTAATGGGAGTGCTAGGAATAGTTTTTTCATAGAGGCATCTTATTAGATTCTGGGACATCTTTAGCCAATGCCTGTAACAAATTCTGAACTGTCTAAAAGTTAGACAGTTGGCCCGAAATTAATCTCTTAAAGCCTTCATTAATTCCAGTGCGCTTTTTGAGCTCATGGAGTACGGATTAAAAACCCCAGACCCTGAAAATCGTCTGATCGTATTTTCTTTTTCCTGGGTTAGTAGTACCAATTTCATACTCCATTCCGGGAATTCTCTTTCTATAATTTCTTCAAAACTTAAAATCGTTACTGCTTCATGACGTGTGTCTTTCATAATTTTTGAAAAAACTTTGCTTACGACATCTCTCTCTCCTTCAAGGCATTGAAGGAAATAATCATTTCCAAAAACCAACTCACCAGTGATTTCATAGTTTTTGTTATTCTTAATAGCAGTTTTATTAATGTTCGCTAATTCTGAAGCATCAAATTCTTTTTCAAGAAATCGACTTACATAAATTATTCTTACAAGATTCATGAAAAAACCTTCGCTATTGTTTCAGTTATTAATTAAGGAAATTATAACACGAATAAAAAGATGGTGTTTTAAAAAGAATGGCGGAGATGGTGGGGTTCGAACCCACGAATGGCTTTCGCCATTACACGCTTTCCAAGCGTGCTCCTTCAGCCGCTCGGACACATCTCCGCTGAAGAAAAGCATTTTTAACATGGCCGGTTCTATTCAGACAACTAGTTCTTAGGACGATAGCCCGTGCGACGTTCCTTAAAAAACTGTGAAAGAACTCGCGAACATTCAAAATGCTTTATCCCACCCATGATAGAGAACTGATGATTCAGACGTTTATCAGAATGGAGATGATAACCCAGGCTGAGAGCTCCGCCTTTTGCATCATAAGCACCAAACACACATTGCTTCACACGAGACTGAACCATGGCCGTGAGGCACATCGGGCACGGCTCGAGAGTGACATATAAAATGCAGTCAGAGAGACGCCAGTTCTGAAGTTTTTTCGCTCCTTCAGTCAATGCGAGAATCTCAGCGTGAGCAGTAGGATTGAAATGAGATTCTTTCAGATTGTATTGCTTGGAGAGAATGTCACCCTTGGGTGAAACAAGAACGGCACCAACCGGAACTTCCTGAGCTTTGTAAGCTAGCTCAGCTTGTTCCAGGGCCATCGACATAAACCACATGTGATCTGATACAGAAAAATTCATTTGAGGTTACCGGCGAACTTATTGCGAATTTTGATTTTTTTCGTTTCGTTCCAGTAATTCGTAAGAAACTTCAGGCGCTGCTTTTGTTCCAGGTCCTGATTGATGAATTTCACACCATAAACAATTGAGCGGCCGATGATAGGTTCGCGTCTTGAACGAACTTCTCCATAAAGAATGAAGTTCTGATTCAGGATTTCCACTGAAACAAGAATCGGATGACCAACCGGCATACCATTAAATAATTCAAGACAAGCAGCTCCCCGTCTCATATCAGAAAGTCTTCCACGGAATTGTTTCCCATCAACTTCAACCCAACAACGGATATCGGCGCGGAAACGGAAGTCATATTCCCACCAATGGAAGCGGGGATAATAAAGCGGCGAAGAAATAATATAACAGGCAATGATGAGGAAGAAGACACTCAGGAGAAACAAGAACCCAATTGAGGGGTTGCCCATGATCAGGAAGTTTCTTGAAAGAGATACGATATAATAGATCCCGAAAATGAGTGACATGTTCCAGTAAGAGTAAAAGAGATTCGTAAGAGCTGAGTAATAAAAGTTGTATGAAACTAATAGTAGAATAAATTGAAAAATAAAAGAGAAGTTCAAAACACTTTGAGTCACCAAAGCTTCTGAGACAAAAGCAATGATCACAAATACGAACTGAAGGATCGTAAGGAACTTAACCTTATCGTATGAATTCTGGAGATTTAGTTTCAGCATTTTTATATTTTAGCTCTAATAAGGT
>JBEIQF010000151.1:0-7743 GCA_040376635.1 Halobacteriovoraceae bacterium | reverse complement strand
CCAATTGTTTATTTCATGAATCACAATACAAATCACTTCCGCATGAATATTGAGTTCCATAAGATGAGTATTCCTTTTCCTCAGCTGAAAAGGGCATTCTTCTTTGATATTGCCATCAAACAATCTGTCTTTGCCGTTCTCTTCCTCACAAATCTTTGTATTGCTATCAAGATCAGTGGTGGAATGAAGCTCGCCACTGAATTTATGATCCTGACTCCGTCTCAACTTTTCTATTATGTTCCGATGTATTTTCTCGGAACGGCATCTGTGATGACGTTTTACAAAGAGACAAAATATCTTTTCATGCAAAAGCACAGATTAGCGATCGTCAATTTGTCTCTCTTTGTCGTCGCGATGATAGGTGGTGGACTACTTATCACCATGCTGGTTGGTATGGGCTATCAGGTTCCTTTGATAGCAGGATTTAGTGTTTCTGCGATAACAACAGGTGTGCTCCTTTTCAGAAGCAAGGCGATTTTCCACCAGTTCAGACCAGTAGGCCGAATCCGTGATGGTTTCAGATTCAGCGGCTATGGAGTTGCGATCTGTCTTTGTTTTTATTTCTTGGCGATGTTTGTCGGACGTAACGATGTTCTCGAAACAAAATATTCGGACATGCAAAGAGCTTCGAGCCTGACGTTCTCGGGACCTTTTGCGCCTGAGATTGATAAAGAGACTTTTGTCGCGATTGAGCGCGTTCTGGAGACGGAGGAGCATGAGCTTCTTTATAGAAAAGCTGATTTCCCGGTGGCCTCTCTCGGTCTTGAATACTTCCTGGATAATGATCCATACAACAGACGACTGAAGAGTGTTCTCACTTATTCAAAGCCGGAACCTGCGTTTTTAACAGCTTTGTATGATCACTTTGATAATAATCCTGAATACTGGAAAGAAAAATACGGTCCGCTCACATTCAAGGTCTTTGCTTATTCAAAATGGCCGGCGAAATCTCTTCCGGAAAAATATGAACTCGCCCGAGTGACGACTGAGAATGATATCAAAGAGAAAATGGAAGAGAGAAAGAGAAAAAGAGAGATCGCCTCAAAGAAGCGATCTCGTTAATTGATAAAATTTAAGCGGCGAGGATATCGATCTTCTCCGCTTCCATAAAGCCCTTCAACATTTCCAAAGCTTCAGCATGCAGCTGACAAATTCGACCTTCTGAAAGATTCACGACTTTTGAGATTTCAAAGAAATTCAGATCTTCGAAGTATTTCAGAGTCACGATAAGTTTCATCGTGCGTGGAAGTTCATCCATCACGTGGCCAAGAGTCTTTTTAAGTGAGTAGTTTTCAAATTCAGAGTTCTGAAGAGTCTTTGTTTCAAAGGTTTCACCCTCAACGTATTGCTTGATGGTGTCCCCGGACTCATATTGCTCCATACGGATCATATCTTTCGATTTAAAAGGCAGAATGTTCGACATCTCCATAGATGTAGGGGTGCGGCCTAACTCCTCAGTAAGGTTGTTTTTGGCCTTCTTATACTTCTTCTGCTTATTACGCTCAGAACGGGTCATCCAGTCCTGTTTACGAAGCTCATCGATGATTTCCCCGCGGATCCGGAATTCAGCATATGTTTTAAACTGGTTTTTCTTATCTTTCTTATACTTATTCATGGCATCTATCAGCCCGATAATACCGACCATGACTAAGTCCTCGAATTCAAGAACCTGGTGATACTGGTAATGGTAGTGCTTGGCCCAGTAGCGGATAGTGGGCATGAAATTTTTTATGATTTCCTGCCGAGAAGTCTCTTGCGGGTTATTTTTTGGTGATTCCACTGTGGCCTCCGGTTCAAAGTGAGAGCATTGTCACACGGAACGGAAGCTAAAAATCATGAGACCGAAGATCTAATGGGTTAGAATCCTCGGTCATCTACCTTTTTAAATTTAATTGAGGGGTTTTGCCACGTTTAGTTGGCAACGAGCTCGAGTTCGGCCTCTTCTTCATAGAGCGCCTCAGGAGTACCAAGCCATTCTGTGTACTCTTCAAGATCCATAATTTCATCGCGGAAAATGACTACACGCCAGTTTGCCTGGTTTTGATCAAAGCTCACAACATCATCAGTATCCAAAACTCTTTCACGGATAGATTCAGGCATTGAAGAGAAATTTACATCTCCTTCAAGACGAAGAATTTTTTTGCTTTTCATGAGGTAGTAGTGTGGATTCATCATGACGTCACCCTCCTGGTGAATTGGATGGAACTCTTCTTGAATTCCTTTCTTATAAAGATGGTTTCATATCGAAAATAGATTAACAATACCTCTACTAAAATTTTTCTCTCAAACTTTCTATCACTCGTAGGAGCATCCGTTCTTGCTACTCAACTTTTCGCCCCGACGGTGACATCAAAACAGCACCGGTATCATTTTTCATAGTCACACTGGCACCGAGGATTTCACTCTCTTCACTCAAGTCGTTAATTCTTCAATACCAAAATCTTGGCACAGAACCTGCTTTATAGAATTCCGAGTCGATAAGTTTCCCGCCAGGATGGTAGGAGCTTAAAGTTCAAGAAGAATAAATGATTCAAATGAACGTCTCAGGGAAAGAGCGGTGAGAGCACAAGGTTCGTGCCCGCCCGGTTCAAGGAAGAACCACTTTTTACAAGGAAGTAGAAGAGGAGTTTTCAATGGATGAGGAGATGCTCGTACTAGCGGTGATCATGGCAGCGACTGTTAGTTTCTCGTTAATTTTCGGAAGAGTTTTCAGTAAGAGGAAGTAACCCCCTAATATATTTCCTTCTTTAAATCAAATAAGACCCACTCCCCGGTGGGTCTTTTTTTTATGGTCATGTTGTTGCGAATTAAAAGTGGTCCTATAGTCGGGCCATGAAAAAACTATTCTTTTTAATTCTTCTTAGTCTTCCAGTTCTCGCGAAACCTTCACCGGCAAAACTTCGATACCCCATCGATTTTATCTTCGAGAAAGTTCTCGAAAAAAAGAATCAGGCGTATCGATCTGAAGTTCCTTTTCCACCCGTTCGATTTGAAAGTGTCACTCCCTTAAAAGAATTTCAGGATGCGATTGAAGAGCAATGGGGGATGAGGCCAGATAAAATCACCAATGCCTTTTCCGTGAAACACAATAAGATCTTCCTGAATGACGATGCCGCTTATTATGAGCGCACCGGAAGATGCATGGATGATTCTCTTGTTCACGAGCTCGTTCATTATGTTCAGGCGAAATATCAGGGTTGGGATTTAAACGATGATTCTCTTGAATGGGAAGCGGTCGATATCCAGACGGCATTCAGAGAAGAGTACTGTAAATAATTCAGGTGGTCCCATTCAGCGGGGCCACCTTGACCTTTATGCTGGTGCCATACTCTCAAACTGCACCAGCGACACCACACTAAATGCTTGATTCCCATAGACGTGAAACTTGGCACAGTTCCTGCTTTATAGATTTCAAGAAAGAGACGCTAGGATGGTGACTCTGAAACGGATTCAAGGAAGAAGCAGTCAAGAAGGAGGATAATATGGAAATGATCTACGTTTTAGGCGGACTGATGACTATGATGGTAACAAGCCTGGCCCTTCAGCACACTTCTTACCGCAAAGTTAAGGTACTAGCTAAATAAACGAAAAAAAGGTTCCGAATGGAACCTTTTTTCGTTGTGGAATCTCAAGCGTTCAAATCAATGTCAGTTAAAATATCCTCGAAAAAAGCACCAAATTTCTTATCCGGATTATAAAGATGAATCTCTAAAATCCAGGCATTAGGAACAACAACTTCTTCTGTTTCCGGAAGTGCTCCCTTGAAATGAATGTGATGAGGAAAGTCTCCGATGCGATGGCCATCAGAACCCATATTAAGGATGTAACCGTAATGTTCAGCTCTCGATTTAGCGAACTGATAGAGCTTCTCACCAGTGGTGCGATTGTTTTTGAAATAATCAGATACTTCTTTGAAGACTTTCTCCGCTGATAAAGCGATGTGTTTATGAGCGAAGATGCTACCGATGGCGAATGTTTCACCGTAATCAGCTTCATGTCCATCAATCACAGGACCAATATCAATAAAGAAAATATCTTCTTCCTGAAGTACATGAGGGACTGAAACGTCCTTAAAATTACAGATCGTATTCGGTCCGAAACGCAGTTTTGGCGGATGCCACTGCTTCTCAACCGGGAAACGCGTGCAAAGCTCCTTATAGAGCCTGTGAGCGTCTTCTTCCGTCATACCCGGACGAAAGAGTGAGGAGAGTTCATAAGTCATCTCACGCGCGATATTGCGGGCGTGGATGAGCTTAGGCAGTTCGAATTTTTCGCCAAAACTCTGGATGGCCATTAAACAGCGGCCTTTACGAGATCAGAAGCACGTTTACCATCAAAGCGACCTTTAATCTGGGGTTGAAGTTCTTTCATGATGGCACCCATGTCTTTAGCACCTTTAGCTTTGATGTCATTGATGAGAGCAACAACTTCGGCCTCAGTCATGGCCTGTGGAAGATACGCCTTAATGAATTCCATCTCTTTTAAGATTTTATTGTGAGCATCAGTTCCTGCCTGATACATCTCAAGAGAATCAGCAAGTCGCTTATTGTGACCTACTGTTACTGAAAGTTCATCAGTAGGTTTAGCTGCTGTATTGTTTTTGATGTATTCAGCTTTGAGCATGCGAAGGGCATCAAGTTTGTCCTGTTGCTTAGCTTTCATTGCTTCTTTGATATCGTTGTTTACCTGATCCATGAGAGACATAAGAGCTCCTTATTAATTATTCCAGAGGAATTGATACTGTAAAAATTGAACCTTTGCCGGTTCCTTCACTTGAAACATTAATTTCGCCTTCAAGTTGAGTGACAATTCTGTGAACGATCCATAGACCCAGTCCGAGTCCACTGATTTCACGGTTGCTCACGAGGCGTTCAAAACGCTCGAAGATTTTGAGATGATCTTTTTTCTCGATACCAATGCCATAATCTTTTACAACTAGATTTGCTTTGCCATCAGAAGCAGACACAGAAACTTCAATTGGTTTCCCATTTCCGTATTTGATGGCATTCGAAATAAGATTTGTAATGATTTGTTCCATCCTATTTCTGTCAAAAAGACCTTCAACACTGGATACATACTCAAGAGAGATCCTGGAATTGCTGGAAGTCCCTTCAAAGTGTTGTACAACTTCTTTTGTAAGTGCAGTCAGATCGAATTTCTCTTTATTGATATCAAGTTTTCCGGCCGTGATTCGAGAGATATCAAGAAGATCGTCTATGAGACGGGTTAGACGCTTGATCTGATTCATGATTGCTTTTGAAGAATCTGATAACTTCTCAGGAGTCATCTTTTCAGGCTCACGCACGAGTCTTTGCAGTCTCTGTGCCTGTAAATTAATTGTTGTAAGTGGAGTCTTCAGCTCATGTGAGGCCACTGAAAGGAAATTATCTCTCAAGGCTATGGCCTGTTTCGCTTTCTCGTCTGCCTCATCCCGCTCCATGGAAGCATTTTGAAGGGCGACGGCCACTTCGTTCACTTCGTGAACATCTGTCTCAACTTGTAGTGCTTTCTCTCCTTTACCAATTAATCTTGCCGACTCAGCAAGAGAGATAATGGGAGAGGAAATTTTATTCGAAATGAGAAGAGAAAGATAAATACCGATGGCCAGTAAAGCTACGCCTCCCACAATCAGAATGATGAAAATTTGGCCCGAAGGGAGTTGCACATAGTGATGGGGAACTCCAAGATAAACTCGCCAGCCATTACTTAGATTATGAAATGTACCGTACTGTTTTTTATTTTCTTTATTGATCGTTTCAAAAAAGGATTCATCGCCTGAAATTTTCTGAAGAAGAGTTTCAGATGCTTTTTCGCCTGAAAATTTCTCGTGGAATACATTTCTCGCCATGATAATGCCATCTTTATCAAGGATAGTTGCAGTCCAATTTTCCGGAAGTTTCTGACGATTTAAGGTCTTTGCCAGGAAAGCTGTCTTTATTGTTGCGACGAGTACGTACTTAATGACTCCTTGCTGTTTTATAGGGACAGCAATTGAGAAATTTTTGTTGCCTGTAATTCTTCCAATTCTGAAGCCTGAATGAGTTGGCTTTTTTGTGACCAGTAGCTCCTGAAAAAAACTCTGCTCGGCCCATGTTGGTAGCTTATTTCCAAAAGGTTTAATGGTGCTGAATATCTGTTGTCCGTCGGCCTTAGAAAGACCTATTGAACTCCATCCATCCTGACTATCAACGAAACGTTTGAGTCTACGGTGTAGATCTTTTAAATCAGCAAAGTCCTCCACGGTTACAAGAAGACCTAGGTTAGATTGAATCGATTTGATTTCACTTCCGATAGAATCTGATAAAGCTCTTGTTGTACCAGTGAGACTTGTATCGAGCGCCTTCTGATGTTGAAAAGCAACATATCCCACAACACCAGCTGCAAACAAAAACATAGGAAGTACTGCCGTCAGCAGTAATAGCATCAGTTGATGTTTGATGGTTGTGAGTTTCTTTTCCATTATCTCTTCATGTTTTCCATATGAAGTTCAAGAGTCATGTCTTTGTGAGCACGTAAGAATTGAAAGAGTCCCTGAAGTTCATCAATCGATTTAGATTCGATTCTATACTTCTCATCCATGTACTGGGATTTCCCTTTGAAACCAGATTCCTTGATCAAACGGTTCATGAGTTTCTGAGCGTCCTTATCAAAACCGGTTGTCAGTGAGAGAGTCATCTTCTTATTTTTAAGACCTGAGTTTTCAATCTCAGATTCTTTCATGCCTTTCATTCCGATTCCACGTTTACCCATGTTGGTACGAAGGATATCGAGAACAGCTTTCAATTTCATTTCATCTTCTGCACGAAGCTCAATGACTTTTTCTTTCTCTTTGTACTCAGCTTTCGCTTCTGATCCTTTAAAGTCGAATCGTCCTGCGATCATTTTCTCAGTGTTTTTGAGAGCGTTACTAAGTTCCATTTCATCAATTTTTGAAACCAGGTCAAATGAAGCCATATTATCCTCTGATTTGTCCGTTCCCCTTAACGAGGAACCTTGTTGTCGTCATTTCTTTTGCACCCATCGGGCCGTAAGCATGAAGCTTTGATGTTGAAATGCCTAGTTCTGCACCAAGACCAAGTTCACCGCCATCATTAAATCTCGTAGAAGCATTTACCATGAGAGCAGAAGCATCCAGCGAGTTCAGGAAGCTTTCAATCACTGATGGATCTTTTGCGATAACAGATTCAGTGTGGTGAGAAGTATGAAGTCTGATGTGAGCAATCGCCTCATCCACATCTTTCACCATCTTAACTGAAATGATGTTTGCCAAATATTCTGTATCAAAGTCATCTGGAGTTGCAGGCTTAACTTTTGCATTCAATTTCTGAGTTTTCTCACACCCACGAACTTCAGTGCCCGCTTCAATGAGGGCCGCAATGACTTCTTTGTTTTGTGAATACTTCTCGTGAAGGAGAAGACTCTCAAGTGCATTGCAAGCTGAAGGGCGCTGAACTTTAGCATTGATCACAAGAGGGATAACTTTAGATGAGTCAGCGTCTTCATTCACAAACATGTGACAAAGACCCTTGTCATGAGCAACGACAGGCATCGTAGCATTCTTACGAACATGATTGATAAGCGCACTTCCGCCTCGTGGAACCATGAGGTCAATATACTCATGCATTTTAAGAAGCTCAGAGACATCTTCGCGCGTTTCAATGAGTGAGATTGATCCTTTCGGAAGAATTCTTTCTACGGCCGAAGACATCACATCAAAAAGTTTACGGTTAGAGTGTTGAGCTT
>JBEIQF010000472.1:0-2125 GCA_040376635.1 Halobacteriovoraceae bacterium | reverse complement strand
TTCGCTGTTCTTATGGCGGTGTTTGCTGGTGTGTTCTGGTTCATGGGAACAAGATACAAAGTTAAAAACTACATGGAAGGCTAATCTCTTAAAAGAGGCCTGAAATAAAAAAGCCCCTCGAAAGAGGGGCTTTTTTTTTATCTTTTGTTAGAAGTTGTTTAGTAGCCCGGGAACTGACTTGGGTTGAAGTAACCCTCAGCATATGATCCTGCCGGAAGAGGTCTGTAGATCAGGACACCACCAGAAATGTAGCGTTCCATATCGATCACATCATCCCAGTCCATCAAATCGTTAAAGTCATTGTAGTCATCTTCGCTATCCGGATCTTCTACGAAGAACTGTAAGTCTTGGCGAGCATTACTACCTAAGTTGATATCAGAAAGAAGCTCCTGACTTGCATCGGTCGGGAAAATTCTATCCCATTCTCTTACAACCATTCTGATTCTTGCTTTGATATCATAGGCATGATCAAGGCAATAGAAGGTGTAGTAAGGATTCGTATAATAAGAATCACTGACACCAACGTAAGGTTCAGCTGCTAAAGGCATAGCATTGTATCGGTTTGAAAGAGACAACTGATTTTCAAATATAGTGTTGAGACCATCAGTATAGTTGATAGAGGTTGAGATCATTCTCGTTTGATTGTAATGAAGGTTACGAGAATATCTTTCCATTAAATTTGGTTCAAATATTGTCCCGAAAGCTACACTTGACCATGCACCAGTGTAAGTAGCGTTGTGCGGTTTTTCACTCGTGCCGTATGCAATGTTAGAGTTCGCAAGATCACGACGATAGTTTGCATACACAAAACTTGGTTTATCAGGGAATAGACTGTCGTATTTATATTCAATCTCAAATGTTTTATCAAATTCAGTTGTTGAAACGAGTGATCCACGAGGACCTGTTAGTTCAGTATGTTTCTTAATCGGACCTGAAATACAATTATAAGCAGAACCACCACATCTGTGTGTTCTGAAAACAGATTTAGCAGTTGGTGCCCAGGCATTGTAGGCAGCTGTATAAGCAGCATTACCTGCAGCAACAATGGCCGCATTCTCGCCAGCTGTTACTGTCGCTGTACCGTCATCTGGTCCAGCACCATCGTTATCAACCAGATCTCCGTAGTCAGCTGTCAAAGCCGTTACAGTTGCATCTTTAGCTGATGTTGCAGATGCATCTGCTTTTGCAGCATCAAATGTTACCTGGTATTCACGAATGCTAATCACACCTTCATCACAGTTTGGACCACCAGAAGCAGTGTAGTCGTACATACAAAGATCTTGATCTGCTTCAGGTAGAGGAAATGGCTGACGAATTCTTGGAACTGTACCAACAGCTCCGTTACCAGCAAGAGGAGTTGATTCACTCAATACAGTGTCACAAGATGTATTTGCAAAAACACCACCGCCTGTATCATACGTAATGAAAGAAGCGTTCGTGTAAGGACCAGGATTGAGAGTATCAATGTGTGTCTGGTTTGTTTCGTCAGTCGTACAAATCGTAGCAGTGTATGATCCAGAAGACGATCCTGGCAGGTGCTTGTAATAGGAGTACGGAGCATAAGATACGAATTCACATGTATTAGGACTTGATTCAATTTCAAATGCCAAACCACCAGCACGTAGAGAAAGTTCTTCAGCATCGAGGTAGCAAGTAATATCATTCGCAGCTGGGTTAGCACGGAAATTATCGTTGTTGAGTTCTGTCGTACTTCTTACTTCGCATGCTGCAGTTTTATTACCCGCGCCAGTTTTGTGAAGTTTATAGTTGAGAACGAGTGGAGCGGTGTTGGTGACTTTGATGTAGTATTCGTTCGGCACAATCGTCGGCCCACCATCATTATCAGGTGTGGTAGAGTTCGACTCTTGCAGTTCTGGTGAAACCTTTTCATTACAGCCTGCGATTACAATCGCCATTGCTAAAAGAGAAAGTTTTTTTACCATCTTCATAATCAATCCTTCGAGATTAGACCTAAGTTCCCATACAACTTCTCGGAACTATGAAAAAGAAATTAAGCCTGTCGGCCAGAGGACGTAATTTTTACTCCTCTTTTTTTCTGGGTCGGGTTAAACTCATCCTGAGTGTTTTTATTTTACAACAGGGTCTCACTTTTCAGACTAAGAAG
>JBEIQF010000177.1:0-6762 GCA_040376635.1 Halobacteriovoraceae bacterium | reverse complement strand
TGATCAGAAGAAATACATCTTTGTCTCTCCAGCTGCTGCAAAAGCTGCTCGTAAATCAATCGTCATCGATATCTCGAAGGGTCTTCTTAAATCTACTTGTTCAGTAGTTATTAAAGAAAGAAACGTCGAGATCAAGAACGTATCGAAGAAGATTGGAAAGAAAGATACAGACGAGTGTCTTGCTGAAATTAGAGAATAGTTAAGTTTAATATCGTTAACATCTCAGGATGAAAATCTATTCATCTTGAGATGTTTTCAATTTGGCGGCTGGATCAACCTTTAAAAATTATAGATTAAAGAGAACACGGCCGAACTGATCTTGATATCTTTTGCGGCTTCCATGATTCCATACTCATAAGAAAATTCCATTCCCACATTCTGAGTCAGATTGAAATCAAACCCGATAATGAGGGGAAGAACGAGAGTCTTTTCTTTTTTTACATCACACGAAGAAAGTGTCCCGTCTCCGTCACAATCATCTTCCATGCGCGCATTGATGGCCGTTCCTCCGAAGAGTCCGACTCTCTCACCGCCAAGATAGAGCGTGAGCGGAATGTTGAGATAGGTAAACGAAACATCTGCCTCGCCTCCTGTGACTTCGTAGGCGAAGTTTTTCTGGACGACGCCTGCACCTGTCCTGAATTTCAAACGATCCTTCAGGGGGAGTAATGCTCGCATCCCGATACCGAAACTTGCTTTTGATTCTTCATCAACTTCTACGCCATCGATATCATCAATCTCGGGAGCATTAAAAAGTGCACTCCCCATGATGCCGATTTTTGAATCTGCGATTGAGTTAAAAGAAAAGAGAGAGAACAATAGGATCCAGCGAAGCATAGACACCTCACACGAAAGTATTATTCCAAGTGTAGTCTTTGAGACTTAAATGTCTTGAAGCAGGGTTGTAATGATCGGGTATTGAAGGATATTTGAAAAATGGCGCAATCGGTACGATTCGAACGTACGACCTCTTGATTCGTAGTCAAGTGCTCTATCCAACTAAGCTACGACTGCGCTGATGAGCTTCGAAATATAAGGTAATGGCGTCAATTCCGCAACCCAAAATTCATGGTTTAACTTTTTTATCATGAGTGTCGATTTAACAATAACAATCATCCGCAGGAGCGCCTAACATGCTGAGATATTTAGCAATTTCGACCTTATTGCTCGTTTTCACTGCCATGGCCGATAGCGTGGCCCCAAGACCTAAGCTAAGCCCGAAGGTACTCTCTCTGATTGAGAATGCGAAGGCCAATGGTCTCACCGAAGTAAACAATGGTGCCTATGATGCAAAAAATGAAAAGTATCGTGATAACTCGGGACTCTCATACACGGCTCCTCCGGGAGGCTGGGTACCAAATCCTGAAACTTACAAAGATCGAATGCCTTCGAGTTTGCCGGAATTTTTCTATCGAACAGTGAGAGAGTGTAAGTCAAAAAAAATTCTCGATGAACAAGTCATCTTCACCTACAACGGATACAAAAATTATATTCCCGGAAGTCGTTATCAAGAACAATGTGTGATTGATGGATCAGCTGATACTTATTATGAAGATAGTAACGATAGGTTACGTTAGTTTAACTTTTTCTATTACTGGTAATTCAAAAACCTCTTCTTGAACCAATACATCGTTTGAATGGATGCACTTGCGAATGAGTTTCCCGTTTTTGTTGTAGTAGTAACTCTCGCCATCTTTACTGCCAGCTTCGTTGTAGGAAATTTCACTCTCGAGCTGACCGTTCTCAAAATAACTCTTCTCAACACCAACCGGAACTTTCCAGCTCCATTGACCTTGGCCATTTCCATAGAGACCAATTTGAGCAATTTGCCCATTCTCATAGTAGGAAGTTCTTTTAGAGAGAGTGCGTCCGTTGCGTTCAACGAAAACAACTTCAGTGCGGAGTTTACTCATATGGAAATTATAAATGATAAGAGAATTTTAAAAAGATAAGAAAAATTTGAAAGTGGCGGAGACGATGAGATTTGAACTCATGGATCCCTTTCGGGATCGCACCCTTAGCAAGGGTGTGGTTTAAGCCACTCACCCACGTCTCCGCTAATTGGCTTAAGAACAAGAACACATGAATTTAAATTGAACCGTAACTGCTTTTTCTGAATTGCAGCGTTAGCTGCATCAAAGAGAAGAGGCGGTTACGCCATCTTGAAATTGAAAATTTCAAGATGGCGGAGGACTAGGGATTCGAACCCCAGGTAGGCGTTAACCCACGACAGTTTTCAAAACTGTTGCCTTAAACCACTCGGCCAGTCCTCCGTCTTGAGGAATCTAATATAAAGGGTGATCGCTAAAAAAACAATCGGCTATTTGCGAATTTCTTTCAATCCACCCATGTATGGTTGAAGGACTTCAGGAATTTGCACCGAGCCATCTTTCTGCTGATAGTTTTCGAGGATCGCAACCACTGTACGTCCTACAGCAAGCCCAGAACCGTTCAGCGTGTGAGCGAATTCAACCTTACCTTCTTTGTTACGGAAGCGGATATTGGCCCTTCTAGCTTGGAAATCACCACAATTAGAGATCGAAGAGATCTCACGGTATTTGCCCTGTGATGGAACCCAAACTTCAAGGTCAAAAGTTTTTTGCGACGCAAAACCCATGTCTCCTGTACAGAGAGCGAGCGTGCGATAAGGAAGTCCTAATTTTTGCAGAATTTCTGTCGCAGATGAAACCATCTTTTGGTGAATTTCTTCTGATTGAGATGGAGAGCAAATCGAAACCATTTCAACTTTGTTGAACTGGTGCATACGAATGAGGCCCTTCACATCTTTACCGTGAGAGCCAGCTTCAGAACGGAAGCATGGTGAATAAGCAGCGTAGAGGAATGGGAATTCTGATTCTTCTACGATCGATTCGCGCTTGATGTTTGTTAGAGTCACTTCAGAAGTTGGGATAAGGTACCAAGGCTGTTCAGAATTTAATTTGAAAAGCTGGTCTTCAAACTTAGGAAGGTTACCAGTTCCGATGAGAGATCTTTCATGCGCGATGAACGGAGTCATCATCTCAGTGAAACCTTTCGTGCCCTGGTGATCAAGCATGAAATTAATAAGTGCGCGCTCAAGTCTTGCAGCTGCACCTTTATAAATAACAAAACGAGCGCCAGTGATCTTTCCAGCTGTTTCGAAATCCAGAATATCAAGTTTCTCACCAAGAACTGCGTGATCTACCGGAGTGAAGTCGAATGTTCGTGGAGTTCCCCAACGAGCAACTTCAACGTTCTGTTCTTCATCTTTTCCAACAGGAACTGAATCCACTGGAAGATTAGGAATATTGAGAAGAAGAGACGTTTGTTTCGCCTGAACTTCATCCAGTTCTTTTGCTTCTTTTTCCATCTCAGCTTTAAGTGCAGCAACCTGAGACATAGGTGCATCTGCATTTTGCTTGTTCTTTTTAAGCTCACCAATCTCGCGAGAGAGTTTATTAATCTCGGCTTTCTTGGTTTCAGAAGCAGTCGTGAGAGATTTTCTTTGTTTATTTAATTCAACAATCTGATCAAGAACAGATGTATCAAAGTTTCTATTCGCGAGTTTAGTTTTTACGACTTCAAAGTCGCTTTCGATTTTCTTAATGTCGAGCATGAGTCACCTATTTCATGAGATTGATATACGCTTCCAGATTATTCTTTTCAGGGGCTTCGGGTTCCATTTCAAGATACAATTTATAGGATTCGATGGCCAGACTACCCTGACCGAGTTGCCTGTAAACATCACCAATTTTCTTGTGAACTATTGGCTCGTCAGATTTTAATTTCATCGCTCTTTTGTAGAGATCCAGTGCAAGATCATGATTATTTCGCTTAGTGCTGAGATCAGCGAGTCCAACAATGGCATCATATGATCGTGGGTTTATTTTCTGAGCACGTTTAAAGAGATTTTCCGCCTCAACGTATTCTTCTTTGATGGTGTGAATCTGGGCCATGAACACGAGATCAGCATCGTTCTCGCCGTTCTCTTTCATGTCATCCTGGATCTTCTTCATTGCGCCATCATAGTCTCTGGCTTCCATATCAATCTTCGCGATGTAATAAAGAACCTTAGGATAAGAGGGAAGTTTATCCTGAACTCGCTTGAACCACTTCGCAGCTTCAACGAATTTTTTATCCTCAAACAGCACTCGTCCGGCCGTCATCATCATCTCAAGGTCACCAGGTTCTATCGCGAGAAGTTTCTCCACGAGTCCTGGAACTTCAGCATTCCTTTCATCCATCAAAGCAGCACGTATAAGGAACTCATAAAGAGATTTATCAGATGAATGAAGCTTCTCGAGTTTCGCTCTAACGTCCTGGTAGTCTTTCACTTTACCAGCACGGAAGTAGAAGATCGCCATTTCAGACATGATGCGTGGATTTTCGCCAAACTCATCCTGTAAGCTCAAGAGATAACCAATGGCCGCCTGATCATCCTGAGTTTCGTAGATCAGTCTCGCGTAAGCAATTCGATATTCAGGATTAATCGGATCGAGCTCAATACATTTATTTAAGAGGATTCTTGCAGAGTCAAAGTTACCCTTCTTCTGTAGGATTTCAGAGAGAAGAAAGATGTCACTGTCATTAAGAGGATTCATGCCGATGGAATTTTTGAGCCACGACATGGCCTGAAGTGTATCGCCCATTTTCATGTGTAGCTTGGCATTAACAGAAGCATATTCCCACGTGTCGCGGTATTCACTTGCTGAGATAATCTGGATTCTATTTTTCGCTTCGTTAAACTTGTAACTGTCGACGAGTGCTTCAACCAATGCGAGATTGATTGTTTTATCATCTGGATATTTACCAACAAGATCATTAAGAGTTTTTAGCCCTTGCTTAGCAAGACCAAGCTTCATCTGAACTTTTGCCAGGAAAAGTTCCGAAGGAATGTGACCAGGTGAAGAGTCAGAAGCTTTTGCCGCCGTACTTAGAGCAAGTTCATAGTTTTGTTTACCAAAGAAGTCCTTGGCCTGAAGAAGAAGCTTGTAGGCCTTACTTTCATTAATGAGCTTATCCGTTTCCGAAGTTCCATCTTCACTTGTCTGAAGATCAGCAAGAAGCATACGAAGTTCTTCTGAATCATTGAGCTTCAATGATTGTCCAAGATATCCAGTGGCCTCTTTTTGTTTTCCTTCAATTGCGTAGACGAGACCTTTTAACTCTAAATACTTCGAACGATTCACGTTGTTGTATTCAAGATTTAAGGCATCTGCTTTTTTAATAAGAGGAATGACTTCTTTTGTATTTCTAAGAGCAATTAGAATCTGTGCCTTTCTTAAAAGAAACGGAACACTCCTGGGATATTTCTTGATGGCATCAGAAACAAACTCTAAAGCCTTATCTCTTTCCTGGTTAAGAAGAAGATAATCAATGAGCGCCATGAAAGTATAACGGTTTTTATCCGGAGCTTTTAAAAGCGCCTGGTAGAATTGTTTTGCAAGATCGATCTTACCCTGACGGATCAAGCTCGTAAGATAAACTGCAAACAAGTCTTGAGTTACGTTCTTAGCATTGAGCTTGAGATATTTCTGAACAACATCAATTGCAGCATCGTGCTTGTTGATTGCGGTATAGAAAAGATTCAGACCAATCACACCATTGGGATCCTGAACAAGATAGGGTCTCTTACTCTGAATCAGATTGAATACTGTCTGAGAGTCATTCAGCTTATCAGAAGAATATTTCAATTCTTCTGCATATGTTCTGACGAGATAGTTAAGAGCTTTGACGTTATCAAGGTCGTTTTCATAACTTGCTTTGAAATTAAGACCAGACTTTACAAGGCCCGGATAGTTGCCTTGATTGAATAATTCCAGTCCACGATTGAATTCAACTTTTGATTTCTGTGGATCGGCCTTATCAAATGGAATAGGGAAAACAATTTTCGGTTCAAGATTCTGAAAAGGTGGCTTCTTCGGTTTTTCTTCCGGGAAGAAAATAACATAAGCAATAGCCAGAGCTGCTGCAATGATGATGAGTTTCTTTTTCTTGGCTTTTGAAGCGTCATCCGCTTCCTCTTCTTCATTTTCCTCTGCTTCACGCTCAGCTTTTTCTTCTTTCGCGCGTCTCTTCTGGACTTCTCTGAGCTGTTCTTCAATGACGAGCTCCTGCTCGTAAGCAGCATCCAGCAACCCGGTCTTATCAAGTCGAATCATTTGTGTCGATTCATCAGCAGAAGCCGGTGCATTTTCAGCAGCAACAAGCATCTCGAGTTTTTTAGCGTCTTCTTCTTCTTTTCTTCTTTCAGCTTCTTCTTGTGCTTTTTTCTCTTCGGCTTGGCGCTGAATTCTTCTCATCTTTTCAATTTCTTGTTGGGCAACTGGATTGATGAGAGTTTTGTTATCTGCTTCGTTTTCTTTTTCCTGAATCTCTTCTTCAAGAGTAGGAATGTCTAATTCAAAACCATTTTGAGAAAGGGTAACAGCTGTAGGTTCTTTTTTCGGTTCTGGTTTTTTATCTTCAATTTGATCTAATGAAACTTTCGCTTCACTTGGAGTCATGCGAATTGTTTCTGTAAGTTGCTCAACCGGAGCAATTGGTCCCGGATCAAGCGCTTCAATTTCTTTTTCTTGTTTTTGATTTCTGAGTTTCGTCAGATCAATGATAAACGTGTCTTCTTTTGGAGGAGCATCGTTATTACTGATTTTTGTTTTGTTATCGTCGATGAGTGATGGCCAGAATTCAGCTTGCTCAATAGGTCCCCAGTTCCCTGTCGGAAACACCTGAGCTTCTTCGCCACCCTTAATATGTCCCTTGGCCTTTAATTCAAAAAGCTGT
>JBEIQF010000395.1:0-2979 GCA_040376635.1 Halobacteriovoraceae bacterium | reverse complement strand
GTCATCTCTGAAGTTGCTGCTGCAACATCTGTATCTCTGATTCGTGAATTAGCAGCAGACAAGTTTTCGTTAGACACTTGAATGTTGTTAATCGTTGACTGGAGACGGTTTTGAAGAGCACCGAAGTCAGCACGGATACCAGAAACGTTTTGAATCGCTTGGTCGATCGCTGATAGTGAGTTCTGTGCAGAAATCTTATCAGATACCGAAGCAAGGTTTAGACCAAGAGCTGCTACGTTAACGTCTGCTGATGAAGCATCGAACGTTAATCTGTCAGCTAAAGGGTCATTTCGTGTACCGATCTGAATATCAAATACAGATCCTGTACCGTTAAGAAGTGGAACTCTGTTGAACTCTGTTGAGTTAGCGATACGATCTACTTCAGACATCAACTGTTCGAATTCCACGTTAAGGAATTTACGTTCTGTTGGCCCGATAGTATCAGAAGCTGCCTGCACTGCTAGTTCGCGAAGACGAATCATGATGTTTCCGACTTCCGCTAGTGCACCTTCTGCGATTTGCACGAGAGAGATACCGTCTTGTGCGTTTCTTTCCGCCTGGCCTAGACCGCGGATTTGAGCTTTTAAGTTTTCTGAGATTGCGAGACCTGCAGCATCGTCACCAGCACGGTTAATTCTGCTACCTGAAGAGAGTTGCTCTAACACTTTCTGTTGAGCGCCACGTGTTTGACCTAAGTTTCTTTGCGCATTTAGCGACGAAACGTTAGTGTTAATCCTTAAACCCATAAATCCTCCTTGATTGGGTTCACTCGTTCTCAATCCGTGAGATGAGTGGTGACTGCCATAATGGCTTTCACGTATAACTTTTCGACAATGCATCAAAAGACTTGAGAACGAATGTATAAATTTTCGACATTTTCTCAAAAAAGATGATAAATTATTGAAATCATGGAGATTTTAGTATGGGAAAAATTTACCCCTTAAGTGAAAAACCCTCATGTCTTGAGGCCACATTGAAGCTAATTGAGAAGTCTTTTCAGTATAAAAAGCCAAACAGCTTTGAAATCGACTTCGCTCCCCTCATAGATAAGAACAATCACAAGAATTGTTTCATCATGATTGATGAGAATGAAAATGTACTCGCACACATAGGAGTGAAAGATCGTTTTATCACTCTGAATAACAAAAAATTTCCAGTCACTCTCATTGGAGGAATTGCTGTAGATGAGGCTCGACGTGGAGAAGGAATTTTCCAGGAACTTTTCCAGGATGTTCTCGCAGAGAAAAGAAGTGATACTACTTTCTTTTTACTCTGGAGTGATCTTGAAAAACTCTATAATAAATTTGGATTTCATCTTTGCGGAACTCAGTTTGAATTATCGAATGGAAATGAACAATCTCCATTCATCAATACAACTTACTCTTCACTGAATGATGATGAAAAAAAACAGATTCGCGATCTCTATAAAAACTCATTCGCAAAAAACTATCTTACTCTCGAGAGAGATGATCATGAATGGGAATTGATTTCAAAAGTCACATCAGCCAATCTTTTCTTGCAAAAGCATAACGGAAGAATTGAAAGTTATTATTTCCAGAACAAGGGACAGGATCTCCCAGGCATCATTTATGAGTACGGGACAAAGAATGATCTCGCGAAATATCTGAATGAGGTTTCTGCGTACGGGAAAGTATGGATGGGAAGTGATTTCATTCCCACAGAGAATGTTCAATATCAATTCTTTATGGGAACAGGTGATCTTCGCCTCTTTACAGATTTTATTCTGGAGATGACGAACAAGCAGTTTGAGATCAGAAATATCAATCTCATGAAACAAGAAGTGTTCTTCGATTTTAATGAGGAGACTTTATCACTTGAGTTACCAGAATTTTTACGAGGAGTCTTTGGACCAGGAGTTTTTGAAGAGATCGAATTGAAACCAATATTCCTAAGTGGTCTTGACAGTATCTAGGACCTTCCAGATCTCGGAATCATCCGCTATCAATTTTGGGAGGATCTCCATAATCTGAATCTTTGGCAGAAAGGCATGGGCGTGATCGGAAATAATTGTGCTTGATGGATAGAAAGCGCCGGAAACTATGATCACGGGTATTTTGCAATGCTCAGCTTTCATTTTTCTCAACAGATCACCTCCACAACCAAGTGGCTTATCCGCATCACAAATGATGAAGTCGACTTTGATACTACGGATGAAAGTAACAATGCTTTCCAGATTTCTACATTTCAAGACGTAAAATTTATCTGGCGGAAGAATGTGTTTATATAGATTCAGGAAGTGCTGATCCTGATCCATAATGAGTATTGATTTTTTCAAAATGCTTCCTCACTGCAAAAGCACATCATAAAGAAAAAATTCAAACTCTGCTTTTCACTGAGAACTCACTTGATGCAAAAAAACCAAGAAATAAGGAAAAATTGCGAGAATTTCCTTAAAAAATGGCTGATTTGAATCAATTTGCGCCTGAAATCATACCATTTTTCCATATTTTAAGAAAAATTGGATTCTGTTTCGACTAACTTGGTTTTTACATAACCGACAGCGCGTATCCATACTTCCTGAAGGATTTTCTTAAGGAGTGATGAGATGCAGTCAGTAAAAAAAGCGAAGGATTTGGTAAAAACTGGCATTCTTGGTCTCGACGAAATTTTTATCGGAGGCATCAAGGAGAATAACATTATTCTCGTAGAAGGTTCTCCGGGTGCGGGTAAAACGACTCTTGGATTAGAGTATATTTATCGTGGAGCAAAGGACTTAAAAGAAAATGGTCTGATCGTTTCCTTTGAATTATCTCCTCAAAAACTACTAAGAGATGCTAAAGGCTTCGGTTGGGATTTCGAAAGTCTCGTTCGAAAGAATAAAGTCAAAATCATCTACACCAGTCCCATGGTTGTACTTCAGGAATTACAATCCCCGGACGGGGTACTTATCAATGAAATCAGAGCACTCAATGCCAAACGTATCCTGATTGACGGACTGACCCCTTTGAAAATTTTCGG
>JBEIQF010000224.1:0-5865 GCA_040376635.1 Halobacteriovoraceae bacterium | reverse complement strand
GTAACGTTCTTTCAGGGGGCGAGAAAGTCCGCTGCATGCTCTCAAAAATGATGCTTTCTGAGGCCAACGTCCTTGTTCTCGACAATCCTACAAACCATCTTGATCTTGAGACGATAACTGCTGTGAATGAAGGGCTTATTGATTTCAAGGGTACCATTCTTTTCACCTCTCATGACCATGAGTTCATCCAGACTGTTGCGAATCGCGTGATTTCGATTGAAGAACGCGGTGTTCGTGATGAAGAATGTACTTACGATCAATTCCTGGGGTTAGAATAATGAAATTAGCAGCGACTGGTTTGGTGTATTTCGTAGGTATTCTTCACGTATGGTTTATGGTCTTGGAGAGTTTTCTCTGGACTAAGCCACTTGGACTCAAGACTTTCGGTATGACTCCAGCTGCTGCTGAAGCGACAAAAGTCCTGGCACAGAACCAGGGTCTTTATAATGGGTTTCTTGCTGCCGGACTTTTCTGGGCCGCTTGCACGGGCGATCTTAAACTGAATTATTTCTTTCTCGGATGTGTCATCATAGCAGGTATCGTTGGTGCTCTCACTGCCAGTAAGAACATCATTTTTGTTCAGGCCCTTCCTGCACTCATCGCACTTATTCTTGTTTATTTATCTTCAAAGGCAGCTGCATGATTCGTTTTCTTCTGCTCGCACTTCTCACTCAAAGCGCTTTAGCTGTTGACTGGCAAGGTCACCGCGGTTCAAGAGGGCTTTATCCTGAGAATACAATTGGTGCGATGGAAGAAGCGCTCAAGTATCCGGTGACGACACTGGAACTTGATGTTGTTGTAACGAAAGATAACAAAGTCGTCGTTTCTCATGAACCATGGATGTCAGATGAAATCTGCCTTGATCCGAAAGGGAAGCAGGTTAAAGGGCGCGATCATAACATTTATAAAATGACTTATGATGAAGTAGCAAAATACGATTGTGGTTCAACACCTCATCCTCGTTTTCCCCAGCAGCAAAAAGTGTCGGTCGGAAAACCACTTCTCGTGACATTGATTGAAACCATTGAGCCAGTTCTCAAGAAACTTAACCGTTCATCCATTACTTACAATATTGAGATCAAATCACTTCCTGAAGATGAGAAATCAGGCTTCCAGCCTGACGTGAAGACTTTTTCAGATACAGTCGTGAGAACCGTCAAGGGTCTTCTTCCTGAATCTAAGTTCACAATCCAGTCTTTTGATTGGCGCATCCTGAAATATATTCACGAAACTTATCCTGACGTAAAACTCGTTGCACTTCTTGAAGGTGAAATCAAACCTTCAGATATTTTAAAAAATCTGGGCTTCAAGCCTTATGTTTTCTCTCCGTATTTTAAAGATCTGAAAAAAGAGCACGTTGATGAGTTCCATAAAGAAGGCGTGAAAGTTATCGTGTGGACAGTGAACGATGTAGCAGAAATGGAGTACCTTCTTAAGATGAAGGTGGATGGAATCATCACAGACTATCCAAATCTCATTGAAGAAGCTGTCGCAAAACACTGCAAGAAAGGTTTCAATATTTTTGAAGGCCGTTGCGTTAAGGTTCCCACTCACGCTGTTCCGTCACTGGGTAATCCAGGATGGGACTGCAAACCTGGGTATGTTCAAAAAAGAGATTCTTGTATTAGCATTAAGGTTCCGAAGAACGGTCAGCTGACTCCGGACGGAAAAAACTGGGAATGCAATCCTGGATTTGAGCGATACAGAAGTTCATGTAAAAAAATTTAGATAAGTTAAGTTTTAAAAAAATCTAAATACATTTATTGTCCCGAGCATGACGGTTGCGATTTTTTCAATCACAAAGCTCTTCATTTTTTTAGGTCTGGCAGGCTTTGCTGGATGCTTTCTTTCCGTCATCATTTCTCTTTTTTACGACGAGAAATCATCTTATCGAATAGAACTCCTGAGCACATTTCTTCTCGGAAGTTCTTTCGCTGGAGTTCTGTTTGATAAATTTCTCCCGGGATTTTTACTTCTTAATATTTTGTTCTCTCTGTCTTGCGGTTCCATAGCTACATTCTTATCAAGTCACTTTTTTCACGTAAGTCTCAAGAAAACTTTTGAGAATGAAATTGAGGTTTAAATTTTGCAGTAATTTGCTAATATAAATCATGTCTAAGGCCCGCTTATTATTAATCGACGACAGTGAAGACATCCACACACTGGTTCAAAGAACTTTATCTGATGTATGTGAGATCAATTCTGCATTTAATTTAGCGGAGGCACGAAAGGCCTTTGAAGATAAAAACTTTGAAATCGTCATTATCGACCTCATCCTCGGCAACAATCAGAACGGCATGGATCTATTGCAGGAATTTAAGCAAAACCCCGGCATCAATAAGCACACTCGCTTCTTTATCATGACGAGCAAAGACAGTGTTCATGATGAAACTCAAGGCCATAATTTTGGAGTGGATGAGTACCTGAAAAAACCCATGGACCGTGAAGTCTTGAAAGCGATCGTAAGAAAAAATCTTAAGGTGCTGAAGGATACGGCGCCAGAACAGATCGATCTTCCACCTTTCTTCATTCTTCCGGATAACCACCAGGCCTTCATGATTATTGAAGGGAAGAAGGAAGAGCTGCAGCTTACTGTGAAGGAGTTCAAGCTCCTTGTTAAGCTCGTCTCTAACCCTGATAAGACTTTCTCCCGTGAGGATCTCTTTGCGCAGGTCTGGGATAACGATTCCAATTCCACTTTCCGTACTATTGATATGCACGTAAGTTCGCTTCGGAAGAAGCTTAAGGACTTCGGGCCAAGGATCAAGACGGTTCACCAAATCGGCTATAAGTTCTCAAATTCTTAGGATTTAACGCGACCTGTAAAATGTTCCTTAGGTCTTCCAAAAGATTCCAATTCTCGGTATAACGCGGCACATCTCTTTTTAAACAAAGGACACATGATGAAAAAGCTCGTTGTACTAGCTACTGTTGCCATCGCAGCTCAAGCGCATGCAGCTAAGTGGGACAAGTCGAATAACCCGAATTACTTCAATGCTGTTGCGAAAGTTAAAATGCAATCTCAGTTTGCTGATCTTCCGCTTAAAGCTGAGATTACAGACAACCGTTTCGGCTGGTCTGAATCGTACTGGCCTTCAAATCTTGGTGGTATTGCTTATCGTTGGAACTCTCTTGATCCTCAGCCCTTCAAAATGAAGCTTAAAACAAAAGAAGAAGTGGCGAAGATGTCTGAAAAAGAACTTTCAGAACTTTCTCCAGCTGAGCTTTATGACATCGCTATGGGTGACTATAGCTACTCGCTCACTAAAAAAGTTCTCAGCAAATACTCACCGAAGGATTTATGGTGGGAAGGTATCTGTCACGGTTGGGCCCTTGCTGCTTCAAACTACGCTGAGCCAGACAAGACTGTTGTCACAAACAAGGACGGTATCAAAGTTCCATTCGGAGCTTCTGATGTGAAGGGTCTTATTTCAATGCATGATGCATTCAACTCAAAAGGTATCTACGTAAGAGTTGGAGACCGTTGTTCTGTTGAAGGCAAAGTCGCTGGCGAAGCAAATCCGGAAGATGGTGAGCTTCCAGTAGTGTCTGCTAAAGACGCTAACAGAGCTGAGTGTGCTGACGTAAACGCAGGTGCATTCCACGTAGTTATCGCTTCAATGATCGGTCTTAATGACCACGGTTTCGTTGCTGACGTTGACCGTTTCAACGATGTTTGGAACCAGCCGGTAACTGCTTATGAGTCTACAGTTGTTGGTGAAGAAGCTCTCAATGCGAAAGACATCAAGAATGGTGTTAACCGCAAGCTTCGCGTGAAGACGAAGATGACTTATGGTGAAGAGCTGATGTTCTACTCTGCTGAAGAAGCTGCTGCCGGTGAACTTGGTTTCGTATCAAAAGAACCTGTGACAGGAACTCCTGCTCAGACGACGAAATCGAAAGACTATGAATATGTTCTTGAAATCGATATCGCGGGTAACATTGTTGGCGGTGAGTGGATTTCAGAAACTCGTCCAGATATGCTTTGGATGAAGAAGAAAGACGAGAAGTTTAACTCTAGTAAACTTCCTCTCGCTGGCCTTAACCTGATCTACAAACCAGTTAAGCACTAAAAAACGAAGGGCCCTTACGGGCCCTTTTTTTTTATCTAGGTCCATTCACCTTTCAAAATAATCTTGATCGTTGTCCCGGATGGAATATCAGCTTTCGCTTCCATCGATTCAATCTGAAGATCTCCACCATACATTTCCACAAACGACTTCATAATATGCATGCCGAAACCGGTTCCTGATTCACCATTGGTTCCAGGTCGGGATGTTTTTTTATTCAGGTCAAAGAGCTGCTCGATAAGAACCTGAGGCATACCGATTCCGTTATCCTTAATCTCAACAGCAAAGGAATCCTGATTGACTGGATAAGCTGTGATGATGATCTCGCTGTTAGGCGGAGAGAATTTAATGGCATTCGAAATGATGTTGCCGAGTACCTGGTTATTAAAACTCACCGGTTCTACGAGAAGATGAAGACCTTCATTCTTCTCAAAATGATAGGATAGTTTGATTTTTTTCTTTTCCATCTCAGAAGCATAGACTTCCATGATGTAGGAAACGGCCCCGTTGAGAGGAGTATGGATGAGATCTACGTTGGCCTTGCCTTTACTTACGGCATACATCTTTCTGATGTTCTGAGTGATTTCCATCATAGAGTCTGATGCGAGTTTTGCAATTTCAAGACCGCGGTTGGTTTCACCGTCAGGCAGATTTCTTTTCGCAATAGACAGACCAATTGCAATTCGTCCAAGTGGATTTGCAAGATCGTGGAAGAGTACACGGAAGAGGTCATCAATTTTTTTACTCTGCTGATGAAGTAGGTCTTCGGTATTTCTTCTTAGTTCAGCGTACACAATCACGATGGTAGAAGAGAGGAAGATCCAACCGAAAACAAGAAGTGCCTGACTCAAGACTCTTCCTTGCTTAGAGATCAAATAAGGGAATTCAAATCCTGAAAGTTGGAGCACAAAATAAATCAAGGCCACAAGTAAAGTGAGAATGAGCCACGTTAGCCCGCCTTTGCGTCCACTGATCACTCCGCCAATCATCGGGAGAATACCAAACCAGATGATGATGTTGCTATCAAAGCCACCTGAATAAAAAGCAAAGGTCGCCTGGTGAATAATCCCAGCGGTGAGGAGAGCATTTGTTGCGATGATGGATTTATTTGTAATTTTAAAAATGAGAGGAGAAAGTAAGTGAGTAAGAGCGCAAGTAAATCCGATAATTCCGGGAACCGGAGAGTTGATGCAGAAAAAAGCGACGAAGGCATACGCCCACATGAGAACGCCGGTTGATAAAACAACTACCAAGTGAGTATGAATCTCACGGGAGTCGATATCATTTTTCTTCAGACGTTCTTGTGCCACATAGTAGTATATGCGGAAGTACCATCTGAGGGCCTTCACAGACTTTAATTTCATACTTATCGTATCGGTGTAATTAATTGAAAATTAACAATATTCCCTAAAACACAGCTTTCATCTTAACTTCCGACAAAACTGCTTCAACATTCTTCAGGAGCTGATCCTGGTTAATCATGTCTCTACCTAGGGAATACTCTTTCTGCGTAAGGACTTTATCTACTGAAACAGACTCTTTATTGATTTTCGTTGTGACAGAAGAGTGATCAAGCTTCTTCACCTGGAAATCGAATTTCATATGGAGATTCTCGCCTTCCATGGAGAAAGTGAGAAGAAGTGACTCAATATTGGCCATATCCCTCGATGTCGGTGGGATAAGCTTGAACTCAACACCCTTTTTCGTACCCTTGATTTCTTTCTGCTTAAAACGGTGAAACGTATCGAGGAGTCCAACAATCTTGGAAAAAAGCGCCTTGGGTTCAACTTTTACC
>JBEIQF010000489.1:0-1898 GCA_040376635.1 Halobacteriovoraceae bacterium | reverse complement strand
GTTGGCACTTCTTCCGCCGAGAGACTCAGAAGTAAAACACTGGCCAGAATAAGCAACACAAAGGGCCCCGTGAACAAACACTTCTAGTTCTTTGTCGGTCTTCTCACGGATGAGTTTAATTTCAGGAATAGAATTTTCACGCCCAAGAACAAACCGATCGATTTTCAAATCATCAACGAACTTGATCGCATCGGGATTTGTCACCGTCATCTGAGTTGAAGCGTGAATACGCTGGTTAGGCGCCATTGAACGGATCAGTTTCGCGAGACCAAGATCCTGCACGATGAAAGCATCAGGGCCCATCGGAAGGATTTCTTTTAAGAGCTCAATCACTTTCGGGAACTCATTCTGGAAGATCACCACGTTGAACGCAAGGTTCACACGCACACCATAGAGATGGCACAGGTCGATCATTTCTTTTAACTCTTCGAGAGAAAGATCCGTCGTTCTTCCGCGGGCGTTAAAAAAAGGGACACCAACATAAATAGCGTCAGCACCATGATGCACAGCAGCTAAGCACATTTCCATGTTACCGACGGGAAGAAGAAGTTCAGAATTCATAAGTTGGGAGTTCTAACTTAAACGCATGGTCTTTGCCAATGTTTCAGAGTGGAATTAGGCCCAAGTCATTTTTCATTTAGGAAATAATTACAGTATTTCTTTCTATCCGGAGAGGCCTTCTAATCAGAGATATATGAATACATTCAAATCTCTTCTGTTAGCTTCAGTTTTATCTGTTTCGGGAGTCGCTTCTGCGAAAGTCGTCCAGATCATCCATACCAATGACCTCCATTCCTATTTTGCCGGCACCAGGGGGGGGTTTGGAGGGTATGCGCGCTTAAAGAGTGCCATTGATAATCTCCGTAGTGAGGCCACATCAAAAGGGATCCCCACTCTTCACCTCGATGGTGGTGATTTTGGTGAAGGAAGTTCATTTTATTTTTCCAATCAGGGAGTGGACTCATTAAGAGCTCTCGACATGCTTGGTGTGGATATCACCGTTCTTGGCAACCATGATTTCATTCTCGGTGGTAAACAACTTCGTAATCAGATTAAAGATGCAGGACTTAAAGCTACTATCCTTTCAGCGAACACAGTCGGTAAACGCTGGATGGGCCTTCGTGATCTCCTGCCGGATTATAAAGACATCATGATTGATGACGTGAAAGTTCGGGTTTTTGGTCTCACAACTTCAGAAATTCACTACCAGTATCCGATGCGTCCGTTGGGACTGATTTCCAATGCACACAAGGCCGGAATAAAGATGGCCGAGAAAGCTCAAAGAGATGATGTCGATTTTCTGATTGCACTCACTCACATCGGAGTGGATGCTGATAAAAAACTCGTGAAAAAGTCGCGTACGATTGACCTTGTTGTAGGTGGCCACTCACATACGAAACTTCCTCGTCCGGTATTCCAACCGAACATGAAAGGCAGAGAGGTTCCTGTTTTTCAGGCAGGTGCTCACTCAATGTTTGTCGGCTCAATTTTGATGGATGTTCAGAAAGACGGTCAATCGAAGCTCATTGATTACCGTATGATTCAAATTGATAAAACAGTTCCTGAAGAACAAACGATGAAAGAGTTTGTGGGCAATGCTTATACCAATCGTGAGCAATATTTCGGACGCCCTTGGGATGAAGTCATCGGCTTCTCAAAAATCTCACTCTCAGGAATTCAGAACGGACAGGAAAACGGACACAGCACTTGCTGGTCAAAACATATGGCCCGTCTCACGAGAGTATCTGCTGATACGGATCTTGGACTTCAATTCGATACCTTCCAGGGAGAAGAAATTCCACCTGGACCAATTACATTCGGAGATATGGTGGACAACTTCCCTCACTTCAGAAAATGGGGTGACATGGGTTGGAATATTGCACGGGCGAGAGTTTCAG
>JBEIQF010000076.1:0-11430 GCA_040376635.1 Halobacteriovoraceae bacterium | reverse complement strand
TCGATCATGAGAGTTGCCGGAGTTTTTAAAGCAGATGAAAGATCAAATGAAAGAGTAATTCCGAAGAAGTCTCCGACTTCCATCCCGTTGAATGTTGTATCGGCCGTGACGATGAAGGCAGAAATTCTTGCTCCATCTTCACCCTGACGAAGTTCTAGCGTGTACATAGTGTCTTTAACAAGATTGTTATTGATGTTCGGAACCTGATACCAGTCGAATTTTGTACCAACCGGAATGTTCCATGTTTTCACACCGCCAACCACGGAAGCATTGGCAGCGTTTTTCACGTTTACATAGGCAAGATTGTCATCTGCAGAAGGAGCGTGAGCAAGTGCCCAAACTCTGTATGTACCAGTTGATGGAACAGTGAAGCTGAAGTTTGCTGTTCCAGCATTAACGTCAGTTGAATTGAATGAAACAGGAGTTCCACCATTCGGGACCGAAAGGTAAGACTCAGCACCAGCAGGTTTGAAGATGGCCATCGGAGCTTTTAACATCGCAGCTTCAATATTTAATTTGATCGTGTTTGACTTCAATGGATTTGATGAATCCATGAATTCATTTTCAAGAGAGTTCGTTTCTTCAGTATAGACAGCTGTATCAACCGGAGTAGTGACAACACCAGAAGCTTTGATCGCATCATTCCATTCTGAAATAGCAGCTTCCATCTCGTCAGCATTCTCGTTACAGTCACTCCAACAGTTGTGGTTACCTTCACGAAGTTTACGAACAAGGTTTGAAGCTGGGATATTAGTGAAATTAACTTTGAAGCCTTTGATAACGGCATCGTGAGCTTTTCTCACGTCATCGTCAGCGTGCATTGGTTCCTGAGTTGTGTGACAACTGATACAATAAGAACGAGTGATAGGATAAACAGTTTGTTCAAATGCTTTGTAAGAAGCTTCAGAACCACCACCGTAGACGTTACTTTCAAAAACGAGTTCAGAAGGAGCACTGAAAGGCTGTCCACAGTTTGTGTAGACGACTAACAGGGTTCCTAAGAGAAAGATGACTGCGAGTTTGAAGTAATTAAATTTCAAAACTAATCCTTATCTGAGTTTATCAAAAACAAGATATTTATCGAGACTTGCCTTGAATGGATCATCACCGATGACAGATTCAAGATCTCCTTCTTTACCGTGAAGAGCGAGATAGTTTGCTACCATGGCCTTCGACGTATTCACGACAGAGTTACTTGTTAAACCAGCTCCGCCTTCAACTGCACCATTTGATTTGAAGTAACCAATTTGGCGCTTATTGTTTCTGATAGAAGGTCTGCCGCCGCTTTTATGAACCATCATGAAAGTAGCTGAACGTTGACCAGAATCTCCGGCCCATCCAAATGTTCCGCCACCGCCAAGTGGGTTACCATTAGAAGGAGCAGTGTTATCAATTGTCTGGTTGGCAGAAACACCACCATCAGTAAGAACGTAAACAACAACATCTTTTTGTTTTCTTGCTGCTAGTTCCATGATCGCGCCGATGAGCTGACCTAGTTCAAAGTCTCTTTGGTTACCTGAGTTACGCCCGCCATCGTGATAGTCATAACCACCAAGTGTGATTGTTCCTGCACCAATGTAGCCATCGATCACAAGTTTAGCGATAGGTTTAGCACGGTCTCTGATACCCTGGTTTGTAATCTGGTTGAATACTGCATTTGCGACAGCATCCTGGTTTGGTTCAACGTTTGTGAGGCTGAATTTTTTAATCTGTTCAGGAGTTCCTGAGTAACCGCAAGCAAGAAGCTCTTTAATTTTTTCAGGAAGAGAACGGCGATCGATGCTTCCGATTTTCGTTCCGCTCATATTGCTTGCCGTATTGAGGATCATATCAATCTGATTGGGAGAATAAGCAGCAAATCTGTTACCAAGACTCACTAAGTTAATAGCATCCTGGTTAGACTGTACTCTTACAGGTTGAATTGCCGGGTTAATGGATTCAACAGGCGCTTGTGAGTTACCGCCAGAATCAGATTGTTGAGTACCAGCGAGCTGCTGGATCTGACCTTTAGCTCCAGCTTTGTTCAGCCAGTACATCGGGTTAGATTGATTGTTACCAGTATCGTCGTCACTTGTTGTACAAAAAATTGTTCCTTCAACATTAGCTCTTGTCTGAACGGCCGCAGTTGATTGAATACCTCTTAGCATTCCTGAACTTGAATGAAAGGCGAGTCCCATTTCAGTATTCACCATTCCTGGAAGAGAAGGAGCGAAATCTGGTGGAAGCCCGAGAGAAGCGTAGTTAGATGGAAGAAGAAAATCCAGTTGTCCACCAGCACCACCGACCATGACGTTAGAACCAGCGATGTTACCACCACCAGCGAGGTCAATGATAATGACCGGAGTCATGCCTGTAATGGCAGGGGCCGCACAACCAGTGACCTGAGCATGTGCTGCGCTGGAAATAAGTGAAAGAGCACTTGGCGCCAGAGCGAATGCCGTCATTCCAAGAAAACCTTGTGCAAGAAAATCTCGGCGAGACTTCAGCTCATGGCCCTCGTGATGCATTGGTTTCACGATTTGATTTGTATCGTGAAGCTCTTCAAGTTTAAGTTTTTTCTCTTTTTCGTCTTTCATACTAATCCTATATAAGAGTGATGTAGGCACTTGAGAGAGCGGCCGTACATACACCTCTGATGGTATTAATTGTCGTTGGAGCTGGATAAGTAACAGTTGAAGGAGCAGGTTCTGGTGGTTGCTGAGTGCTCAGCATGTTGATGAGCGCATTCATATCTTCATGCGCTAGTTCAAGCTCTTCATCTGAAAGCATCGGTCCCCAGAAAGCACTGATGGTCTGATCGATAAAGACTGTTCTGTTTGCGAGAGAGGTTGCAGGATTTCCACCGAAATTCTGTCCAGGCCAGATCAGGGCCCTTCTTGTTCCGTCGTTTACAAGCACCTGACAAAATTCAGCAGCAAGTTTTGTCACTGCTACTTGTTGAGTAGAGCTGAAAATCTTGATGTCGTTATCAGTTGGAAGTGACAGTTCAACCTGACGGTAGATGTTCATGATGCCGTTATTTGAGTAAGGATCAATACCTGTTACTGCACCCATCGTATGAAGAATTTGCTCATGGTTCTTAATCCCGGTAGTCACCTGGATTTCGTTGATGATCTGACCTTCATTTTTTGGTGTATTGTTGCCAGAGTAAGAAGAGTTAGAGGAACCGCCGCCGTTTCCAATCTCTTTGGCCATCTGAGGCACACAATGAGTGAATGCTCCGATCATACCGATCAGCATGACAATCAAAACGATTTTGAAAATGTTTTTATTACTCATCTTCATTTGTAATGCATCCTACTGAAGTGTTGATAATGAGATCTTTCAGGTTGTAATTTGAAGCTTCGAATCTATCAGCATAAGTTTTTACAAGGGCCACATCATCAGTATTGATAGGCTCTTTCATACAAACCATCTGGAAGACTTTTTTTGCCATACACTGAGAGAAGGCCTGGCTTCGAGAGAACATCTGGCCGATAGACTTAACTCCGTTACCTGAAGTTGGCCCACGCCATCCGAGTTTTGCGTTCTGGCCAGTTGCCCAGAGGTTCACCCAGTTGTCATCAGTTGTGACATATCCTGATGAAAAATAAACGTTGTGATTCATCTTAGTAACGACAGTGCCGGGAGTATAAACAAGTCTCCCACCGACGAAATCATAAAAGGCGTATGCGCCTCTGAGTCCATCCTGACCTGCGTGACAACCAACACACTTGTTTTTGTATGTACGGGAGTCTCCGCCCGGGTTTCTTTCAACGTCACGTGCAACTCGGTAGTCTGGTAAGTTTACATCGTGAAGTGCTTCATAATCGTGACAAAGGAAGTTCATGAAAGCGAAACGATTCACACGGCGGTTAGTACCTGCTGAGTAGAAAGCTTCACCGGCAGCTCTTGTTGTAAGGACGCCTGAAACTGCAGCTGCAGGGAGGCCTGTAAGTGCTGATTGAGTCTGTCTTACAAGAGCAGTAGAGAGATCGATGTTACGAAGTTCAGCATTTCTATAATGATCATTGTTCATGAAAGAATAGACTGAGGGAGTGCCATCGTTATTGTTGTAGTTGATCGTGTAAAGGATATCTCCGTGAAGAACTTCCGTGAATGGGACTTCATCACGAACAACACCAATGACTGTTGCAGTGAAATCATTCAGATCTGCACGTGATGTTTGCTCACGATTCGACCATGGCTTAATCCAGTTTTTTAATACAACGTTGTAGAAGTTTTTGTGTTTCATGGCGACTTCAGCGGCCTCTTCAGGACGGCCACCTTCAATCAGAGACGTCATTTCCGCGAGGGGATCACTCGTTCCAACTTTTACAGGTGGAACACCTGCAATACGGTTGTGAAGTTTGTATGCTTGCTCTTTCGGGCCCGCAAAAACTTGCAGAGAAATCAGACTTAAAACGATAAATGCTTGATGCTTTTTCAAAAAGCCTCCTCAAAGAGTTCCCAGTCAGATCGGTATTTTAAGTTTAAAGCTTTTGTTAATTTTGTGGAGAAAACATGATGAACTAAATCGGTCGGGTTATATTCGGTAAGACTTTTTCGAAATATCCGATAAGAAGGTAAATGAACCAAAGATTTCTTATATCGGCCATTATTCTGGTAGCGACGATTGTGATCGATCAGATCACAAAAAGCTGGGGACAAACCCTGTCGACTCTCCATTATAACCAGGGTTTCATCATGGGATTGTATTCAGGACTGCCTGACAACATCCGAATTGTGGCCTTGGGCTGTTTCGCCGGAATCGTTTTTTTTCTCTACGTTTTCGTCATGTACATCATTCCCGCGAGAGCTCAGTTTCTGAAATATGGTCTTTCATTTTTAGTCGGCGGAATGTTCGGTAATGTGATTGATAAGATCATCTACGGTAAAACTGTCGATTTTATTCCCTGGAATTACTTCGGCATTCACGCTGTCTTCAATATGGCCGATGTTTTTCTTTGGCTCGGGGCCTTGATTGTTCTCGTGATTCTCCTCGGGAAAGACAAGCTCGTCTGGCATCCGGATTCAGCGAGAGGGAATTTCCTCATCTGGCCTAAAGAGCAATATAAAGTTGGACTTAATTTTTCGCTGGTCGTCTTTTGCTGCTCACTGATCCTGGGGATTTTCTCGTATTCCTTCTTCAACACGACTGTTGCTCCCTATGTGGTAGGTAAGCCTCATCTGATGCTCACTTACTTCATGACCTATGCCATGATCACACTCTTATTTTGTTCTATGGCCTTCCTTGCTGGAATCGTGATTTCACACAAGTCAGCGGGCCCCCTTTTTGCTTTCGAGACCTATGTGGATGACCTGATTGAAGGGAAGGACCGAAAGCTCACTTTCAGAGAAGGCGACAATTACAAAGACCTCGAGCAAGTAGCAGATCGGCTCCGGGAATTCGTGAATAAGCACAAGTAACGCTTCCGATCTTTCATCGTCTTACATTACCTTGCATTCATAGACAGTATCAGGGCCTTTTGGTCAAATGGATTGTTGTTCTTATTAAGGAGATCACATGAAATTTTTCCTCATGGGTTTATTACTTTCTGGCGTAGCACTCGCTCAGAAAAACGACCTCACACACCGTCCTAAATCATTTACGTCTTCTGCAGGCAAAGCTGTGTTTGTGGATTTCATCACTGCTGATTATGCGATTAACTACAATGCTGAAACAAAAGTTTCTGATGTGGTAGCGACAATCAAGTTCAATGCACCTGAAGCTGGACTTCCGGTTTTTGATTCAGTTGAAGCACCTACATCAGTTGTTCTTAACGGCGAAAAAATCACTGCTGTTGAAACAAAAACTCCTTCTTCAGAAACGACTCTTCGTTTGATGAATAAGGAAGTTGCAGCTGGTTCGCACACTGCTGTGATTTCAGTTCCTCTTAAAACTCTGGTTGAGTACAAGGATGGCGGGATTAAATCTGCTTTCTGGACGTCTGACCTTGATCAGAGAAGATTCCTTGAGCGCTATATGCCAGCTTCTCTTGAATATGATCAGGTGAAGATGACTTTCACTGTTTCATTCACAGGCCTTAAGGCAAAACAGAAGATCTACACAAACGGTGTTGTAACAGAAGTTAAGCGCGCGAATAAATCTGTGTTTAAAATCGCTTACCCTGAGTACTACAACGCTTCTTCAATTTTCTTCCACACTGTTCCTGAAGGAACAACGGATGAACTTCGTTTCTCTCTTAAGTCAATCGATGGTCGTGAGATCCCAGCTGTTGTTTACTACGGTAAATCAATTCTTGGTGGCATGACTTCACTTGATCGCCTGAAGCAAATGTCTACAGAAGTATTCCATGAACTTGAAGGTGATTACGGCGCTTGGCCTCACCCGTCTCTGGTTGTTTACAACGCGGGTTCAGGCGGTATGGAGTATTGTGGAGCTACAATGACAAGTGCATCTGCTCTTGGGCATGAACTTTTCCACTCATACTTCGCTCGCGGAGTCATGCCGGCTAACGGAAACTCTGGATGGTTGGATGAAGCTCTTGCGAGCTGGAGAGATGATGGTTACCAGACGCTTTCTACACTTTCTGGTTCATCAAGAATGTCTTCTCACCCTTATTATACAAGAACGACTGATACAGCTGCTTACTCATTCGGTGAGCGCTTTATGAGCCTTATGGATGGTAAGCTGAAGTCTAAGGGAGGTCTTAAGCCTTTCATGAGACACATGGTTGAAAACCGTAAATTCGCTCCACTTTTTGTAGAAGAGTTCATCAAAGAGATGAGTGCTTTCTATGACGTGAATGTTGAGCCTGATTTCAAGAAATATACTTATGGAACGTCTGATGATTTCTCATTTGCGAAATCGATGAAGTCTCACGCAATCCACAAGAAAATGTCGATCTCAGAACTTCAGAATCACTTGTAATTGATTTTTACTTAGTAGAATGGCGCTCGGTAACGACGCCATTCTCTTTGTGAACGCATTCGCCGTTTGTATGTAACTCGATCAGCATCTTCACTTTAGTCCCCACATCAGCATTGTTCGGAGAGTATTTAAAGAGTGGTTTTTCGGCCATGATCGCACTTGAGGCGCCTGTGCCAAGAGAAATACTGTACTTTGAGGCCATGTCAGCTGCATCCAGATTCGTAGGAGCACGGGCAACTGTACTTGAACCAATACTTGGAATCATGATTGAGTTTGAACCTGATGAACGGTGAGATAAACCAAGAAAGTGTCCCATCTCATGAAGAATCACAGTCTGAAGATCATAAGTATTTGCCTGAGCTCCACCTGTTCTGAAATCATATAAATTCTCATTTACGAGAATATCAGCGTGTTCAATACGAACGTATTCGTTTGAATCACCAACATTAAATCTTCTTCCGAAAATCTGAGTCACTGCCAGAGCACTTGAAGGAAGTTCAAGTGGCCAGCGTGTGATTTTATAAACACCATTCACGGAATCATCACCAAGAGAATCAAGATCAAGGTTTACTCTATCTACTTCTGATGTTGTCGCTAAAGTAGTGTCTCCTGAGGGAACATCCTTAAAGAAATTCTTCTTATTTTCAAGAGACGTTTCCCAGGCCGCGGCCATAACAGTGATGTTAGAAGCTTCAGTAGCAGAAAATGCTGTTGAAATTTTCAGGTCTCTTGGGAAAGCACCAGCAGACCACATGTAGGGTGCTGAAGCGTTGATATTTCCAGACGTAGTTTCACCTGTCACCGGACCAGTAGGTGTACAAGAAGCAATTAGCATCAATGAAGTGATCAGCAGGGCAAGTCTCATTTTTCTCCGGAAATCCGATGTTCTCAGAGAACATATCGGGTGATTCCGGAGTAAAAATGAGCGTTTTTAAAGCAATTATTTCTGAGATTTAGCGTGATCAGCGAGGAACTGGTCTAAACCGTTTTTAGTTAAAGGATGGTTAAATAACCCCTCGATAACTTTGAACGGAAGTGTCGCTGTATCAGCACCAACCATCGCACATTCTTTCACGTGAGTTGAGTGGCGAAGAGAAGCGGCAAGGATCTTCGTTTCAAAACCATAGTTGTTAAAGATCACACGGATTTCCTGGATCAGATCCATACCTGTCTGGCCCACGTCATCCAGTCGGCCAACGAACGGAGAAACATAAGTTGCACCATTCTTAGCAGCGAGAAGGGCCTGATTAGCAGAGAAAATAAGAGTCACGTTCGTCTTGATATTATTTTTTGTGAAATGCTTACATGCAATCATCCCATCTTTTGTCATAGGGAGTTTGATCACAACGTTCTTGTGAATTTTAGCAAGCTCAGTACCTTCTTTAATCATGCCAGCTGCATCTGTCGCGATCACTTCAGCAGAGATCGGGCCATCTACGATTTCTGCAATCGTCTTAATAAGCTCGAACTGATTCATGCCTGTCTTAGCAACAATACTTGGGTTTGTTGTTACGCCATCAATGAAGCCCCATGAGTAAGCTGTCTTGATTTCGTTGATGTCACCAGTGTCGATAAAGAATTCCATTATAGTCTCCTAAAGAGGTCGGGTTTAAAAATTGCTTTGGTAAGTCTAAGTTCTGAACCATAATAAAAAGCATGAGAACATTTGGCCACTTATGGATCGGGATTTTTTTCACATTAAGCAGTGCGCTTGCGACTGTTGCTGTTCCAAATCTTCCGTCTGAAGGTGTCGTTGGCCCTGATAATCGTGGTGCTATCGATCCAAATGTCGATTATGAGCGATTTTCCGGAAGAGTCTCGGATAAGGATGACACATCCCGGATCTTCAAGGTGAATGTCGAAAATAACAATACAAAATTCTTTCGTGCTGGTGACCAGGTTCTTTTCCGGGTGAACCTGAAAGAGACGCGCGATTTCTGCAAGGGCTTCGTTCGTAACGTCGAAGACTTTCACTTCACGATTTATGTAGAGAGTTTAGCTCCCTGTTATTCCTCAACGGAATATTTCCGTCGTGGAACGGTTCTGAATTTCTATTCAAAAGTCCTTGGTGGGAGAGTTTTTGAAGCGAGTAAGTACCGCGAGCAATTGATCCTCCGTAAAGAAGATTTCTTGAAGCAGCTTAACGACATTAACCATTTTTTGTGGACCTTTGATCAACAGAAAGTGAAAGTTGCGGCCGATTATGATGACCAGATCAATAAGCTTCAGCGTGAAAAACGTAAGGCGCTTGATGATATGATCAACTTAAAGCAAGAGCGCCTTGTTCTTCAGAACGAACTCATGAAAAAGCTTAATGAACTTGATGAATCCCTGATCTTTTACAGAGTGGAGCGTCAGGAACTCATGACAGATCGCTGGAATCTTGATCACGACCAGGGCCTCCCATTTGGACAAAGGCCAGAAAACATGAAGGACATTAAGGTTCCTGTTCCCAACCGCTCGGTCGTAGAGTAAAAAAAGTTCATGGACAACATTTATAAGAAGCAAGCTGAGTTGACCGCTCATCCGGTCTATAAAACGTTCACCGACGTGGAATCTATCCGTCATTTCATGAGCTACCATGTCTTTGCCGTCTGGGACTTCATGAGTCTTCTTAAATCCCTTCAAATCAAGCTTACATGTGTAGATCTACCCTGGAGACCATCTCAGTACCCGGCAGAGATGGTAAGGCTTATTAATCAAATTGTAACAGGTGAGGAATCGGATCTCGACCTTGAGGGAAATCCAACTTCGCATTTTGATTTGTACTTAAAATCAATGGAAGAAGTCGGTGCTTCTACGGCCCCGATTCGTGAGTTTCTGGCAACACTTGATTACTCACTCATTCCAGAAGGTGCGCGTGAGTTTGTTGAATACAATATTGATCTCGCAAAAAACGGACACGTTGTTGAAGTCGCTTCGTGCTTTTTCTTCGGCCGCGAAAAATTAATTCCGGATATGTTCCAGTCGATGGTGGATGTGCTTAAAAAAGAAAACGTGAATGCTCCGACATTCTTGTACTATCTTGAAAGGCACATTGAAGTGGACTCGGGAGAACACGGACCTCTTGCTTTAAAGGCCCTGTCACATCTTACTTCGGGAGACTTGAAACTTGAACAACTGGCAGAGCGTTCAGGACTCCGGGCGCTAGAGATGAGAATGGCCCTTTGGGATAAAGTTCTTGAGACTCTTCCCCGTACTCCAAAAGTAAACTAGTCGCAAGCCCCGTCCATCCCACAAAATCTTTCACTGGTTTTGAGCCGAGTGTGATCTTTTTCCAGAGATTGCCTTTCTTCCTGTGAAGTTCCTTGATGTCGTAACGATCAGGATCGTAGAACTCATAGAAGTGGCCCATATTTTTCCACGTTCCGTAAACTCCTCTGACAATTTTCTTCGCAAGATACTGAGCTTCACGGTGATAGAAGTAACGTTCAACTCCAAGCACACCTAAGTAGGCCATATTGATCCACACGGGTCCTCTCCACATGTCTTTCGTGAAGATCGCTTCATTGCGGGCAACAGAAGGGAAGGGAATGAGAGTATTGTAATAAACAGGATCAATAATTTTATCCATCATGAGTTTTGCCTGATGACGATCCGGAATGCCGGCCACCATCGGGGTAAGATTGGAAACTGTCTCAATATGGATGAATTTATTTTTCTTATAGTCCCAGTCAAAATACATGCCGCGATTCGGATCCCAAAGTTTCTGATTAATCAATGCTTTTAGGTTCGTATATTGCTGATCGAAAAGTTTTTCGTCATCGGGAAGATCTAGTACATGAGCAATCTTTGAGAGAGATTCCATGGAGAGTGCCATGTAAGCACTCATATCAACTGCGGCCATTTTTGTTGTATCTTCGAAGCGGCTCTCATCTCGATTGGAAAATCTTGGAGAATTATCAATGCCTGATTCGTAAGGATGTTTCCAGAAGAACAAACCGTCTTTGTGCTGGCGCTCTTTTAATAACCACTCATGATAAAGTTTGAGTTTCGGATAAACTGTTTTAAGGAATTCTTTATTCTGAGATTTCTGAAAAATTCTCCAGCTTGCCCAAGAAAGTAATGGTGGCTGAGATTCTGAGTATGCAATCGGCTTCACGACAATTTCAACAACAGCGTGATGGATCTTTCCAGTTGGTTTCTGAAAACGAAGAACGTAGTGAATAAGTTCTTCAGCGATGTGAGTATCCCAGTGAAGCCACATCTGAGTGATGAAGGCCGTATCCCACAAGTAGGCCGCTTTGTATGGAGGACCAGGATGAGCTCTGTAGCCGCGGAAAAAATTATTAGGAGTTTTCAGGTTATCGCAAAGAACTTCAAAGGAATCCTTGAAGGCCTCTTTCCAATTGTCTTCAACAGCAATAGAGGCCGGAATCTCAGGAATAGGATTCTGGATGCCTTTCTTTTTAAGATTGCAATCCGCCCAGGCGAAGTTAACAACAGCGATCATGAGAATCAATAATTTCATAGGAACTCCCGCCAAAAATCCTAGCAACGCTATCCACTATTCGTCAGCATAAGTTTCAAGCTTTTTTACCTTTATCCGACATGAC
>JBEIQF010000302.1:0-4182 GCA_040376635.1 Halobacteriovoraceae bacterium | reverse complement strand
CCGGCACTGTGTTTGTTGGAGGTCTAGTTGGACTATCAACTGGAACTGTTGATCGATGCGTTTCATCCGGAACCGTTAATGGAACTTATCACACAGGCGGACTCATTGGCTTAAGCGGTGGTACAGTTAGTGATTCAAGTTCCAGCGTAAATTTATCAGCAACCCTAAGCAACGCGCTTGGAGGCCTTGTTGGAAATAATACATCATACATTTACAGATCTTCGTCTCACGGGACAATCACCAATGCAGGAACTCATGCAGGCGGCCTTGTGGGAATATGTAGTGGTTTTATTATAGATTCGTATTCAACTTCTTCTGTGACTGGAACCGGTACCAATACTGGTGGACTTGTCGGTTACATTAATGGAACAACTTCTGTAGTGAGAAACAGTTACGCTACTGGAAATATCAACGCAAGAAATAACAGTGGAGGTCTGGTCGGTAACTCGGTTGCCGGGGCACAGCTGATCAATTCTTTTGCAACTGGAAATGTGATAGGTACAGGTGGAAGTACTAAAGTCGGTGCACTTGTAGGAATTAACTTATTAACTATTTCGAATAGCTATTACCTCGCAACAGCTACTTGTGATTCAGATGGTGTCACTGGTGGCGTACAGGCATGTAATACTTCTGCTACGGGAAGCGTTCCTGTGCTCTCTGATTTCTATGATGTGAGTAAGGATCCATTGAATGTCTGGGATTTCACAAGCATCTGGATTAGCGATGGGATGTCTCTTCCAGTTTTGCCTTAATTAGATTATATCAAATGACGAAGGCATTCATACGCAACAGTCGTTGCTACGTTTGAGAGGTTAAGCGAACGGATTTCTTCAGAGTACATCGGTAGACGATAGATTTGTGAGTGATATTCCTGCTCAACTTCATACGGAATACCGCGTGTTTCGCCGCCAAAAATCAGATAACAATCTTTTGAATAGGGAGCTTCATAGTGAAGTTTCTCGCCGTTATTCTCAAAAAAGAAAAGTTTCTGACGATCTGGTTTTTCCTTCATCAGGAAATCTTCCCAGGATTCGAATTCCTTAATTTGGACAAACTTCCAGTAATCAAGGCCGGCACGTCGTACGGCCTTTTCATCAATTTCAAAACCGTAAGGTTTAATGAGGCAGAGCTCGAGATTCAAGGCAACGCAAGTGCGCCCGATACTCCCGGTATTACCGGGAATCTCAGGCGCAAACAATACGATTTTGAATTGGCTATTTTGCATTAACAAGGAGGTGAGTCAGCGTACGAACGATAAGCCCAGAAGCTCCGTGTGGAGAACAGTAAGGAAGGTGAGATTGAGAATCAACAACACCGGCAACATCAAGGTGTGCCCATTTGATGTCGTTCTTGATGAACTCTTCAAGGAAAGCAGCACCGATAGCTGTACCAGCTCTCATTGGTGTACCGATGTTTTTAAGATCTGCCACTTTTGATTTAATATCCTGGCGCCATTCATTGATGATTGGAAGTTGCCACATATATTCATCTTTAGCTTGAGCAGCGTTCAGGATTTCATTAATCCATTTCTGATCGTTACCAAGAATAGCAGCAACTTGATTACCAAGAGCTACGAGAGCAGCACCAGTCAGAGTAGCAGCATCAATGATGTAATGTGGATTCTGATCACAAGCGTAATCGAGAGCATCACCAAGAATCAAACGGCCTTCAGCATCTGTATTCAGGATTTCAACTGTCTTACCATTACGAGCAGTAACAATTGCATCTGGAACCGTTGCATGTTCATTGATCGCGTTGTCTGTCATAGCAAGGATACATGTGATTTTCACAGGAGCTTTCTCAAGAACTGCCGCACGGAATGCACCGTAAACAGTTGCTGATCCGCCCATATCATTCTTCATTCCCGCCATGCTTGTACCAGGCTTGATACAGTAACCGCCTGTATCGAATGTAATGCCTTTACCTACGAGAGCGATGTGCTTAGTTTTTGCATTAGCTTTAGCTGGTTCATAAGTAAGGTGAACAAGGCGAGGCTCGTAAGCTGAACCAGCATTCACTGAAAGGAACATACCCATTTTTTCTTTCTGGATTTGTGCTTTGTTAAGGATTTTTACTTTAACACCTTTAAGATTAGCTTTTACATCAGCTTCAACACGTCTGGCGTACTCTTCAGAGTTAAGAAAGTTCGGAGCTTCGTTAACGTAATCTTTGATTACGTTAATAGATGAACAAATGTTCTTAGTTGAAAGAAGTGCTTTCTCGATTTTAGCAGAGTTTTTCTTCTCAACATGTCCAAGAATAATTGTCGTCGCAGGAGCTTCTGATTTTTTCGACTTATATTTGTCGAAAGTATAGTCAGACATATAGATAGCTTCAGCAATCAACTGAGCAGCAAGTGATTCATCACGAACAGTGTTGAAGCCTGGAACGTCAAAAGCGATTGTGCCGTATTTGCCTTTAGCAGACTTATAAACTTTTGCAATCGACTTACGAAGATCTTCAGCTTCATACTTTGCTTTATCACCAAGACCAACAACCCAGACTGTTTCACCAGTCACACCTGTGAAAGAAAGAACTTCATCTTTAGAACCTTTATAAGATTTAGCAGCTCTTAGAGTGTTGAATTCTTCTTTAAGGCCTTTATCCGACCAGTGGTCAATTGACACTGATGATGAAGAAGCAGGCGTTTTAGTTTTTGCAGCAGGCTTAGCTACTGAACCTGATTTTTGAACGGCAGTCAGGATTTTGAGATCTGCACCCAGGAATTGATCCCCGATGGAATCGACTTTAATTAACATGAGAGGCTCCTTTTATAATCACCCTATTCTGCCATTTCTTGAAGGAAAGGTGAACTTGGAGTATTTTGTATTAATGAAGTTAATGCTCCAAAGATATCTAGCTGCACAATTCATCCTTCCACTAGTGGTCAGCACTTTCTTTTTCATTAGCTTCCTCCTGACCTTTGAACTGTTCAAGATGACCGAACTTCTTGTAACGAGAGATATTTCCATCTGGTTCACCATTAAATTGATTGGAAACATCGCTCTAACTTTCATTCCTCTCTCGCTTCCTATTGCAGTATTTTTCTCAACTATTTATTGCATGAACAAGCTCTCGGCCGATTCTGAATATATTGCTATGCGCGCAGGTGGTCTGACGAAATTCCGGATTATGCTTCCGTTTCTGATTGTTGCAGGACTTCTTACGGCCAGTGTTTATCAGTTAAATCAAACCGTGATTCCCCAGTCAAACAGGGCCTTCAAGCAGAAGATCAACTTTCTGACTTCAAGTGGATTACTTGCAGGTATTAAAGAAGGACAGTTCTTCACCCTGATTCCAAACCTTACGTTGTTTGCCACAAAATCTACCAAGTATGGACGTAATCTTTCAGAAGTTTTCCTTCATCTAAAAGAAAATGAAAAATCTGACAGGGTAATCTTCGCTGAAAAAGGTGAGTTAGTGTTCGAGCGTTCATCAGAAACTCTTTCTGAAAAACTCACTCTGACACTCTTTAATGGAAACATTATCGGTCAATCTGAAGGCAATGATATTGAGAAGATTCTCTTTGAAAGATACATCTTCCCGGTTTCTCAAAAGCAATTTGATGATCGCCTAAGTATCAAAGAAACAATGCTTACTTCAAGTGAGCTTGCAGGCGTGATGGAGATGACTGAGGAGCAGGCAAAGAAAGCTTATAACTTTAATAAGAAAGATATGTTCAATGCCCGTTATGAATTCTGGAACAGAAAGAACGGCGCTTTTATTTGTTTTATCTTCTGCTTTCTTGGATTCACTCTCGGAGTATCAGGTAACAGAGGTAAGAGTAAGAACTCAGGTCTGATGGGTCTCATGTGCCTTATTATCTACTACGCCTTGTATTTCTCTCTTGTGAGTGTGGCGAAGAAGGGAACAATTCCTGTGCCGATAGCAGTGTTTTTCCCACTTACGGTCATGACTTGTTTCGGATTCTGGTTTTATCGTAAGCTCGACTGGCAGTCATGAAAAAAGGCCTCTTTCGAGGCCTTAATTTTTACTGATTTTCTTTTCTTTTTGCTAGCTCGTCTTCTTCCAGCTTCATGCGTTTGATGTAATCTTCAGCAGTATAAAGAATGTCATCTTTTGCTTTCGGGAAAAGCGGCATTTGATATTTTGAATTGCTTTCTTCAGGGAAGATCAAGCTCTTCACGCCTGATTTTGTAGGCGTCTCAATCATGTAATTAT
>JBEIQF010000342.1:0-3575 GCA_040376635.1 Halobacteriovoraceae bacterium | reverse complement strand
CCGTGGAAACCTCGCGTGGGCGCGCTGACTGGTTCCAATTCAGTGTCTGCGTCGCTGGCCCGAATGGTTGTGCTGGTACGTACTACTTTGAAGGTGATAAATTGCGCTTCAATGGTGGGACCGGAGTTGGCATGTATGACGACTTAGTTAAGATTGCGGATTAATATCCTCAAAAAGTGGCCACATCCTTTATGGTGATAGCGAGCTTAATGAATTGTTCGTTAAGGCTAGTTTAATAAAGACAACAAGTTGTGTGGCTAAGCAAGATTGTCTCTCCGCCATTTCGCTTCGATTTATAATCTCACACCGATTCACCTCATCAGGAGTTGTACGTATGAGAAATACCTTGCTCGTTCTCGCAACCATCGGATTTTCAGCTTGTTCAAGTGTTCCTCAGACCGGACATCAAGAAACAGATGCGCTCATTTCTCATATGAGTAAACCGAAGGCCGTCATAGGTAAAGATTGGGAAGAAAAATTCAAGAGTGACGGATTGGTCGGAGGAGAATTTATTGCGATTGGTTCAACTATTAGCCACGTCAATGACCATGAGGGCAATATGAGGCTCATGGCGGAAGCGGACGCTACATCGAGGCTGCTCACATCGGCGCCAACCGAGTTTAAGAAGATCGTACAAAGAGCAATGAGTTCGGTTGATGGACATACCGGAACTGTGGATCAGGGCCACATCTCGATAACGGAGGTGAAGGCACTTACAGGTCTGAAAACAAACTTTAACGATAGCCAATGTGTTACATCGGCCACTCCGAACACCGAACTCAAGTATGACTTCTTGAAAGAGTGTAGAACGATCATGCGAGTGCCTGCGAATAATCTTTCGAAGGCCTACTCTTACACGCTCGACAAGAAGTATGGGATCAATGAGCTAAGCAAAATCAACGAAGTTCTAATCAAACATCTAACAAGTGATGTTAAGGCTGGACCCGATCGAGGGATCGCTTCGAAAGCGTACGAGGACTAGGTCCTACCCATGAATACAGGACGAATTCTTGTGTTCCTTTTTCTTGTCTCATCGTGTGCGAGTGATGAACTCAAGAGGTTTGGGACGAGAGAGCATTTTCAGATGAAGCAAATTCATCTAGATGGTGACGTAAAGACGCATATTTCTTATCCATCAATTGGCTATGTTGCGAGTAAGGAGAATCATTGCTTTGAATCAGTAGATGATCGAGAGGTTTATACGGTCAACTCCTCGAATCTCAAAATGGCGATCCAGCATTTCTACTTTAGAACGATCTCTTACGATGTAAAAAAGGTTCACTCAAACGGAAACCACTACTTGGTCGCTTCCACGAATGAAGAAAAAACAGTCGACCTTGAAGTGGCCTATTGTGCTTTTGAGCGTTCGAATCATTGGATAAGGAATTTGTTTTTTCTGGATAATCTGAGTGGGGATTATGTGTCATTTCGATTAGTGAAATGAAGTAAAAACTGGGTGGGGTATGGGACATGAAAGGGTGAGAGCACTGCAGTCTCGGCTGCTGTCATACAATCGAAATCTTTCAAGTTTGGATACGAACGCTTTTCTTCTACGGCCTTGCTTTGGAGAGAGCTATCTTTTGTATGCTGATATCGCGAGTGTCTTTTTGTCCGATGATGAAGTTACAAAGGATGTTTGCGACTTGGTCGAGGACTTTAAACAGTTGCACATTGAATGTTTTTATAGAGTTTCATCTGCAAAATGTTCGAGTAGATACGGTTGCTCTAATAGTCTCAATCTTCTTGTCGTATTTCTTTATTTCTATTTTTTTGACTTAAGATACGGTGGAATTACCCAGAGTGATAAACCGAAATATGAATATGCCCTTAAGGCATATTTGAAGCTATCCAAGTCGGCCTCACTACATAGTGTCGACAAGGCTACGGTCAAAGACTTTGATGGGAAACATCTTGAAAAAATACGTAGAGGTCTTAAGAGACTGGAATCACTTGCGGGATAGTGTGGTTTTCAGCGCCATTAACGCTTTAATTTATCAAAAATTCCTTACAAATTCAGGTTTGCTTGTCCGATAAGATTAGAGGATTTAGGGCTACGCTGAAAACAAAGGATGAGCATGAAGTTAGATGAGGCACTCGACAGAGCGATCCATAATTTGTCGAATCAATTGTCCGTGGATGATACGATCGGTCTCATCGAGGATCACTACGCCTTCATGGTCTCAGTAACCGAGCGTGCTTGGAAATCAGGTGAATTTGATAAAGGCTTAGCACTCTCTTTGTGGATTGCGAACTATGTGTCACTACATGCGCATCTTGCTGGTGTGAGAAAGTACTTCCAAGCATTCCAGGAAGCAGAGATTTTTCCAACTAGCCATGCATCGGTACAGAAAACCTTCGCCCAGGCATGGGAGGAATCTAAGGAAGTAGGTCCGGCACTCTTGGAGGGCTTTCTTGAAGGGCACGTTTCATTTGATTCGTATTTCTACGACAACATGAAGATTTCGGAGCCTACAAGCTATGCTCTTGAGGGCAGAGGGCTCGAACTTTTTGTAAAGAGCTATGAGATCCTAGCATCAATCATTAGTAAGCACCCAGTTGAAGAGTTCGATGAAAAGGTGCTGTTCCATAAGTCCTATGACCTTGCGCACCTACTCTTGCAGCGTCTCGTGGAAAGCGAAGCGAAGCGCAGAGCTGGATAAGAGAAGCATGTGCATGCACAAGTCTAGTGCGAGTCAGATTTTTTTCTCGTGTATTCGTCTTTCCGCATAGGCATGGAATCGATGAGGTCGATGATGGTTTTCACTTCGAAATCAAGGCCACCTTGCCATTTCTTCCCGCCGTCTTTGCCATAGAGTTCGATCTCTAGGGTTTTTCCTTTTTTGTCTTCTACAATCACAACACTTCTTTCAAATAGAGCGCTCGCATGTTTTTCGAGCTTCTCACGTGCGGCGAGGATGCTGCCCTGATCGCTTGAACGCAGCACGATGACTCGGGATTTCCATTTATAGGAAGCCAAGTCTGGTGAAGCGCTAGCGATCATGGGCATTAGAACGAGAAGCATAAGTTTAAGCATGTCTGTCGAGGCCTATTTGTTCAACTTAACAAGTTCGCACTTTGTTTTTGTGGCACTGTAGTAAGGGACAATAAAAGCAATCATAGCTTTATCAACGACATTTCGCTTGTAAATGATATCCCCGTTAGACTTTTGTTGCAGGCTATAGCCGGCGGAGCTGTAATAGCATCCAACGCCTTCTTGTACGGAGCATCCATTTTCATGCAGATTTAGCTTAAAAGAGATCTTTCTACTTTTGATCTCGAATCCTGATTTTAAATCAATCGCGACGACATTATCATTGTTGCTGAACATGATGGCTTTGCTGTCTTGTTTTATTTCGACAGTGTCATTCACGCCTGCCTGGAAATATGTTCGGTTTTCATCGCCATAGACGAGAAATAATCCGGGATCGTTATACCCATTGGTCACTTCGCATGAACGAACCAAGTACACACCTGAAAGATCAGCTGCGAATGAAGAAAGAGAGAGCAATGTAGTTGCTGTGATCAAAGCTGTTTTTATGAGTTTCATACAGTCCTCGCAAAGTAGTATTTGTTAT